>JBCCEK010000028.1:0-31147 GCA_039030295.1 Myxococcota bacterium
CATCCCGCCACGGACGATCATCCAGGTGCCGTCCGACCCCGGCAGCCGACACATGTTGTGGACCCAGAAGTTCGTCCCGCTGCCGGGTGACGTCGCGTCCCCGCTGAGCCCCGTCAGCCCGTCGGTCACCGCATACATCGATTCGAGCAGCTCGCTCTGGAAGCCGAAGCGCCCGAGGTAGTCATTCACCGACCCGTTGCACAGCGACACGAAGTGTTCGCGGAGGGCCGGCCTGACGAAGCGTTCCGCGGTGTCCTCGAGGCTCAAGGGCAAGCTGAGCCAACTTGGGGCGAGGTCGCTACAGAGCGCCGCGAGCTCATCCTGCAGCTTTCGATTGGCCCGTGCGTCGGCCTCACCGAAGACCTCCGCGATCTGGCTGTCGACCGCTCGGCTATCTGCGCCGAACAGCAGGAACTTCGTCCCAGTCGTCGGCAAGAAGTAGTGAGGGTCCCGCCGAACGAGAGGGAAGGATACGCCAAGCTCCGCCATCAGCTCGGGTGGCATCAGGCCCAGAAGGTAGGCGCCCGTCGACTGACCGACCCCGGGAGCGCGTTCGAACGGGTATTCGGTCCGGCATGCGCCGCCTACTTGGTGGGCCCGCTCGAGCACGCGAACCTGCAACCCGGCGCGGGCCAGTTTGACCGCCGCGACGAGGCCGTTGTGCCCGGCTCCGATGATCAAGACGTCCGAGTTCGGCATGCTGGAACGTAGCCCGAAAACGGGCCTAGCGGATGAACACAGAGAGGCCGGCCTCGAGGCTCCACGCGTTGTCCGGAGTGCCGGGGGGCATCTTGAAGTAGCGGGCCCATCGCCCGCGGAACTCGAAACCCATGAAGTCGAGGAACCCAAAGCCGATGCCCACTAGCGCGGTGATCGAGCCGGACTTCTCCTTGCGGAAGCCGGTCTCAGGCGCCTCGCGCGGGACGGGGACGCCGAGCCCGCCGCCTCCGAACGCGGCGCTCAGGCGAGCCTTGTTGATGTTCTTTCGGAGCGCGACAAACGCGCCTCCGCCAAAGCCAGGATCTTTGAGCCCGAACTCAGAACCGAGCCATTGGAAATAGGCACCCAAGTGCAGCGGGCCCACGACGCCATAGCTCCCGTCGAGCCACAAACTTGGCTGCCACTTGGTGGCGCCCCCGAAACTCGAAATCGTCGTGCCGTAGAGAAGGTCGACCACCACGACATCGTGCCCGGTGGCATGAGCCGTCGTCGGCAGATTCAGCCCCCACAACACACCCATCAACAACAGCACCCGTGTCACGCGGGCACTGTTATCACAAGGGTGGGCAGTCGCTCCAGAAGCTGCGCAGCCTTACCCGACCGTCGCCCGAATGATGGGCTCGGCGACGTGGTACTTCGAAAGGAACTCTTTTCGCCCCGTTTTCATCTGGGCGACCCAGCTCGAGTACTCGTCAGACCGCCCGGCGCCCTCGTAGAACCGACGCGGCTCGAGAATGCCAGCGGGCACCCGCTCGAGCAGGGCGGCGTTCTCGGGGGCGTCGCAGTCGACAATCTCGTAGTCGAAGTCCGGGTCGCGCTTCCATTTGATGGAATCGCTGAGGAGCGCCTCCAGCATCGCGCTCGAGTGACGGATCTTGACCTTGAGTGCCCGATCGTGCTCGACGTCCACGGCATCTCCTCCGACATAGCCGGTGTTCATCAGCCACATGGTGACCCCCGGCATGGTCTTGGCGAGCTCGGCGAAGCGCTCCGCCTGGAGGCCGTGCTTGGCCGGGAAGAACGGTTGGGTAAACGGCGAGCGCGTCTTGCCTCGCTCCTTGCCCGCAGCGCTGGTCTTCGAGGTCTCACCCAACATGAAGTAGCCCGCGGCCTGCGCTGGAGAAGTGAACCTCAAAATGCCGGGCATCGCGGCGTCGGAGCCCTCGTCTCGGTTCAGGATCCCCATCGACTTGACCTGAGGGATCTTGTGGAGGTCTGCGGCCCCCGGAATCGAGCTCATCGGGACGATCGAGCGGCCATTCTGCGTCCACTTGACGAAGTCCCAGCCGTCGGCGGGCACACCATGGTCGTCGACCAGGTCCGCCGGGGAGACCTCGCCGCGGATGAACTTGTCGAGGTTGTCGGCGTTGGCCCCAGTGTTGATGAGTATGTCACGGAGACGCGCGGCGTCGTCGGTGGTCAGAAGGCCCTTCTTGAAGTCAAACGAACCGTCGGCTTCGAGAAACGCGTTCTCGAGCCATGCGTCCTCGCTGATCGTCGCCTCGTAGATGATCGGTTCGGTCTTGAGTGAGAGCCCGTCGATCTTCGCGAAACACCCGTTCTCGGTGATCGAGAGAGCGCCCTCGGGCCAAAGCGCAACCATGTCGTCTTGGATGGGTTCGGTGAGATCGCCTTGTTTGGAAAACGTGGTCGTGGTCTTGCCCGTCCCCGAAAGGCCCATGACCGTCATCGTCACTCGGTCGCCTTCGGTGCGTGTCACCGCCTTCGCGCCCGCGTGCAGCACGAGACCACCCTCGCTGAAGACATAGTGATTCAGCATTCGGAGGACGCCCTTCTTCGACTCCCCGAAGTAGTCGGGCCCCATCACGTGCGTGGTCCAGTTGTCCATGTCGACGATGATCGCCTGCCGGCCAGGCATGTCGTCGAGCATGAGGTCGGGCGTGTAGAAAAGCCGGAACGTCGGCTTGAACGGTTCCGCAAGCTGCGCTGGACTTTCGACATCGGAGCGCGGGAAGGCGAGAATCTGCTGCATCCCCGCGATGTTTGCGCCCTCGGGCGTGTAGAGCCAAGTCGCACCGAACGCGCGCTCGCCGAGCCCGACGTAGCCGTCGATCGCGATGAGCTTCCCGCGATTCGCGATGTACTCCTCCTGGCGCGCGATCAGGCCGCGGGCCTTCTCGGGATCGATGATTTGGTGGCTCCAGCGCTCCTCGGTGTCGATGATGTAGGTGTACTTGGCCATCCTGGCCTTGTTGCGGGACACCTTGTTGATGCTGCCAACGATCGTTCGTTGGACGTTCGGCGTGTGCTCGACCGCCAGCTCGCGCAGCTCAGGCTGCGAGGGGTTGTCGATGTACTCGACGTCGAAGGGGCGTGGATCTGCGGGGGTGACCATAACCTCTTTACCTTGTTGGGCTCCGTGGACGTCAGGGGCAAACTGCCATCCGTGCGGCCTTGAAAGTGGGATATGACAATGTTTGACGGGCGTGTCCAGGCCCAAGGACGGTTGCCCGAAGAGGGCGAACCACTAAGCTCTGCGCAGTGCGTGGGCTTCCGCTAAATTTACGCCAAGGCTCGCGAGAGAACGCCGACGAGTGGGACGACTGGCGCTGGCAAGCACGACAAGCAACGACCGATCTCGCGGCGCTCGAACGCGCCCTCGATCTCACCGATTCCGAGCGCGATGGTGTCTCGAGAGCGACGAACGAAGGCCTCCCGCTGTCGATCACGCCCTACTACTTGGCGTTGTGTGATCCGAAGGACCCCGATTGCCCGATCCGCAGGCAATGCGTCCCACGGGCGGAGGAAGCGCTCCCGACTATCGGTGACCTCCGCGATCCCCTGGGTGAGGTCGCGCACGAAGTCGCTCCACACCTGGTCCAACGCTACCCGGACCGGGTGTTGTTGATCGCAACGGATCGATGTGGGGTCTACTGTCGGTTCTGCACCCGGTCGCGAATCGTCGGCGACGGTGGCGGCGCGCGATCGATGGGTACGCTCGACGCAGCGTTTAGGTGGATCGAAACCAACGAGCAGGTGCGAGACGTGATCGTGTCAGGAGGTGACCCCTTCCTCATGTCAACGACAAGGATCTCCCGGATTCTCGAACGGCTGAGCGCCATCGAGCACGTCGACTACGTCCGGGTCGCCACCCGGACGCCGGTCACCCTCCCCCAACGGATCACGACGGAGCTCTGCGAGGCGATTCGTCGTGCGTATCCGGCGGTCTGGGTCATGACCCACTTCAACCACCCCAAAGAGCTCACCAACGAGGCGCGAAGCGCTTGCGCCCGCCTGGCGGACGCGGGCCTTCCGGTGATGAACCAAACCGTGCTCCTCCGCGGCGTCAACGACAACGCGAGAACCCTCGAAGACCTGTTTCGCGGCCTCGTCAAAGCCAGGGTTCGACCCTATTATCTCCTTCAGATGGATCCCGTGCGCGGCACCGGTCACTTACGCACCCCGCTTCAAACGGGCGTGGACCTGATGCGTGCCTTGCAGGGGCGGGTCAGCGGGATTGCGCTTCCGAAGTTCGTCGTAGACACGCCTGGCGGTCGGGGCAAGGTCCCGCTACACCCCAACTACTGGATCGACCACCAGCATGGGGTCACGGAGCTGGAGACGTTTCGAGGAGAGCGCGTCCGGTACTATGACCCCACGTAGTGCTCACCAACGCGCTCCGGTCTGGCCAGCGCAGGACGGCCGATGGTAAGCAGCGAGAGAGCGTGAAACGGCGCCTGGAGAACTCATGTCGCGAACCTTGACCCTCTACCAAACGACGATCGGCAAGAAAGTGGTGATGGCCGTTTCGGGCACCATCATCGTCGGTTTCGTCATTGGCCATTTCCTCGGGAACCTGAATCTCTATCTTGGACCCGAGGCACTCAACGGCTACGCCGCCAAGCTCCACAGCCTGCCGGCGCTCGTATGGGGAACGCGAGTCCTTCTGCTCTTCGCGTTCGGCGCACACATCACGTCGGCGTACCTCTTGTGGCGCCGAAACGCGAGCGCGCGAGGCTCACAGTACAAGAAGCGAAACGACATCTCGACCGACTACGCCGCGCGCACGATGTACTGGTCGGGGCCGATTCTGCTCCTCTACCTCATCTACCATTTGCTCGAGTTCACGATTATCCCGGCGCATCCCGGCGATGTTTACCGGAACGTGGTCGAGGCATTTCAGAACCCCTGGATCTCCGCGTTTTACATCGCAGGAAACCTGGCACTTGGCCTACATATCTTTCACGGCATTCACAGCGCGTTCCAATCGGTGGGGGCGAGCCACCCACGCTACGATTCGCTGCGTCGCGACCTCGCGATTGCCATCTCCGCGGTGATCACCGTCGGCAATCTCTCGTTTCCGATCTCCGTGCTCACCGGTGTCGTCACTCTGTAAGGGCTGAAATGGAACTTCGATCGCATGAACCGACCGGACCCATCGAAGAGAGATGGGAGAAGCACAAGGAGGCGAGCAAGCTCGTCGCACCGGCCAACCGCCGACGCTACAACATCATCGTCGTCGGGAGTGGGCTCGCCGGGGGAGCCGCCGCCGCCTCGTTGGGCGAGATGGGCTACAACGTCCAGTGCTTCTGCTACCAGGACAGCCCCCGAAGGGCGCACAGCATCGCCGCGCAAGGCGGGATCAACGCCGCGAAGAACTACCAGAACGACGGCGACAGCGTGTACCGGTTGTTCTACGACACGGTCAAGGGAGGAGACTTCCGCTCGCGCGAGTCGAACGTGTACCGTCTCTCCGAGCTGAGCCTGCACATCATCGACCAGGCCGTCGCACAAGGCGTTCCGTTCGCACGCGAGTACGGCGGCCTGCTGGCAAATCGCTCATTCGGTGGCGCGCAAGTCTCTCGGACCTTCTATGCGAGGGGCCAAACCGGCCAGCAACTTCTGCTCGGTGCCTATCAAGCGCTGAGCCGGCAGATCGAGGCGGGCACCGTGCAAATGCACTCGCGTCACGAGATGCTCGAACTAATCGTCCACGACGGGCGTGCGCGCGGCATCGTGACCCGGTGCCTCAAGACGGGAGAGATCAAGCCCCACATCGCCGACATGGTGGTCCTGTGCAGCGGCGGCTACGGCAATGTTTTCTATCTCTCGACGAACGCCAAAGGGTGCAACGTCACCGCCACGTGGCGCGCGCACCGGCACGGGGCTGCGTTCGCCAACCCTTGCTACACGCAGATCCATCCCACGTGCATTCCGCAGGCCGGGAGCTACCAATCCAAGCTCACGTTGATGAGCGAGTCGCTCCGCAACGACGGACGGGTGTGGGTCCCTCGGAACAAAGAAGACGTCACGAAGCGCCCCGAGGACATCCCGGAGAGCGACCGCTGCTACTATCTCGAAGAACGCTATCCCGCGTTCGGGAACCTGGTGCCGCGCGACGTCGCCTCGAGAAACGCGCTCTACGTGACCAACGACGGGCTCGGTGTGGGCCCAGAAGTCGACGGCGAGCGCCGCGGGGTCTACCTCGATTTCAGCGACGCGATCGGCCGGCTCGGCGAGCAGACGATTCGCGAGCGCTACGGCAACCTGTTCGAGATGTACGAGCGCATCACAGGGGACAGCCCGTACAAGACGCCCATGCGAATCTACCCGGCCACCCATTACACGATGGGTGGGCTGTGGGTCGACTACAACCTCGAGACGACGATCCCGGGCTTGTTCGCCGGGGGCGAAGCCAACTTCTCGGACCATGGGGCCAACCGACTGGGTGCGTCAGCGCTCATGCAGGGGCTGGCGGACGGCTACTTCGTCCTTCCCTTCACCGTTGGCAACTACCTCGGACAGGTACGCACCCTGCCCCCGCTCGCTGAAGATCACCCTGACGTCCAAAGCGCGATCACATCAGTCAACGAACGCATCACCAAGCTGATGAACGCGCCGGACCCCAAGCACGCCCCAGAGCACTTCCATCGCGAACTCGGGAAGATCATCTGGCACAAGTGCGGCATGTCTCGGACGGCCGAGGGGTTGAAGGAAGCCCTCGAGCAGATTCCGAAGCTTCGGGAACAGTTCTGGCGCGAAGTGAAGATCACCGGCAATGGCGAGGACTTCAACCAGACCCTCGAGCGGGCCGGGCGCGTCGCCGACTTCTTCGAGCTCGGCGAGCTCATGTGCATCGACGCCCTCGAACGCAACGAGAGTTGCGGCGGACACTTCCGCGAAGAGTACCAGGAAAACGGCGAAGCTCTCAGAGACGACGCGGAGTTCAGCTACGTGTCGGCGTGGGAGTGGTCGGGGAACCCCGCGGAGCCTCGGCTCCACAAGGAACCTCTCACCTTCGAATACGTGAAGCCCACGAAGCGAAGCTACAAGTAGCTGGCGAACGGCATCGGAGGCCCACTGGAGACAACGACATGACTGACGAGCTACTCAATCTCACGCTTCACGTTTGGCGACAGCCCGGGCCGAACCGGCCGGGCGGTTTTCAGACGTATCCCGCGCGCGGGATCACGACTCACATGTCGTTTCTGGAGATGCTCGACGTCGTCAACGAGGAGCTGATCGAGAAGGGCGAAGAGCCGATCGCATTCGACTACGACTGTCGCGAGGGGATATGCGGGACCTGCGGAATGGTGGTCAATGGCGTGGCGCACGGCCCCCAACGCCTCACCACGGTGTGTCAGCTCCACATGAGGCAGTTCAAAGATGGCGAAGAGATCTGGCTAGAGCCGTGGCGGGCGCACGGCTTTCCCGTCGTCAAAGACCTCGTCGTCGATAGGAGCGCGTTCGACCGGATCATCCAGGCTGGCGGGTACGTCTCGATTCGTACCGGAAGCGCATCCGAAGCCAACGAGATCCCCATTCCGAAGAAGATCGCCGAGCAAGCGATGGACGCTGCCGAGTGCATCGGGTGCGGCGCGTGCGTGGCGGCATGCCCCAACGCGTCAGCCAGCCTGTTCACGGCCGCCAAGATCTCTCACCTGTCGCTCCTCCCTCAAGGCCAAGCCGAACGAGATGACCGCGCGACCAAGATGGTCGCGCAAATGGACGAAGAGGGTTTTGGTGCGTGCACCAATCACGGGGAGTGCGAGGCCGTGTGCCCGAAGGGTGTGAGCATCCAATGGATCGCCCGGATGAACCGGGAGCTCGTGCGCTCGATCATCAAATCGTAGCTCCGAAGCGGCGGCGTACTAGGAACGGTCCGCGCGCCTTCGGCGTGCTGCGAAGACAAGCAGAGCAACCGCAACGACTGCGAGTGTCGCGATCGTGTAGCGCTCAACCACGCTCTGCATCGCATCCCAGTTGTGTCCCACGGCGTAGCCGAGCGCGAGAAGGAGGGCGTTCCAGGCGGCCGCAGAGATACCACCGTAGACGATCACCGGACCGGCACGCATGCCCGAGAGACCGGCACCCACGAAGAAGAACGCACGAAGGGCGGGCAGGAACCGGTTCACGAGCAGGTAGGTCGCGCCGTGCCGTGCGTATCCGCGACGCACCGCGTCGAGTGCACGGGTGGACGTGGGTCGACGCAGGAACGCCGGCCAATGGCCCTCGTGTGACGCGAGCCAACGTCCGAAGCTCCAGGCGAGCAGGCCACCGACAACCGCCCCAAGCGTCATGAAGGCATAAACCCAGGCCCAGTGGAGTTGCGCGCGCGCCGAGAGCACGACCGCAAACAGCACGACCGTATCTCCAGGCAGAGGGGGAAATACGTACTCAACCGCCGCTGCAAACGCGATCAGCACGTACGCCCAATGCGCGGGACCGTGCTCCAACGTGTGCAGAAATTCGTCAAGCACCGGAACAACACCCTACGCTTGTCATCGAATCGGGGTTGTAGCACACCGCTCGCCTCGACATTGGCACGCGATGAGTCAACCTACGGTGATACAAGGGTAGCGAACGTGGCGAGCGGAGATCTCTTGGTGTCAGTGCTGCAACGTCCCAACACGAAAGTGGAGGACGTCGCCATCATCATCGCACGCGAGGCAAACCCGATACTCGACGACCACGCGATGCGACGCGCGCTCGACGGTCTCGGAGCCGAGGCCCTCATTCGTCGGGGCCTTCGATCAACGCCTGAGCGCGACTGCAAGATCCTCTCTGGTCTCTTGTTCGACGAGCTTGGCTTCGAAGGCGAGCGCGACGACTACTACAACCCCCACAACAGCTACATCGACAAAGTGATGCTTCGACGCAAGGGCATCCCCATCTCCCTGTCGGTCCTGATGATGGCCGTGGGCGAGCGCGCCGGAATGGATGTCGACGGAGTTGGGTTCCCGGGTCACTTCCTGGTTCGCGTCGGCGGCCGCGACGGTATCTACCAAGACCCATTCAACCGAGGTGAGATCCTCGATGAGGATGGTCTACAGGAGTTGGCGACGCGCTTTCTCGGTACGGAGGTCGCGCTTCATCCGAGCTACCTACAGCCCGTCGACTGTCTGACGATCACCATTCGTATGCTCGCCAACCTCAAGAACGCGCATCGGCGCCAAGGCGACTACGCGCGCGCGATGCTCGCATGTGACCACCTGGTGGAGCTGACGCAGGCGCCCGAGCACAGGCGCGACCGGGGCCTCCTCGCGCACGCCCTCCGAACGTTTGGCGCTGCCTCCGAAGACTTGGCGGCCTATCTCGAAGCCCGCCCGGACGCGAAAGACGCGCACATGATCAGCCAGGCGCTCGAGGAAGCCCGCGAGCAGGCCCATCTCGTGCTCCACTGAGCGATCACGCCGCCTTTACACTTGCCGATAGCGTGCCAAGACTGCGCCCCGTTGGCCGATGACCGTCCAGACCCTGAAAGCGTTGTTTCGTCCCGAGCTGGAGTCGCTGTCGCCGTACCGCGTCCCTGCTGAGCCGCCCTCGGTCAAGCTCGACGCCAACGAAAGCCCCTTCCCCCTCCCCGGTGCCGCGTGGGAGACGATCCTCGCAGCGCTTCATCGAACCGACTTACACCGTTATCCCGACGGGCGGGCCGTGAAACTCCGAGAAGCGTTGGCGGCACGACTCGGCGGGGATCCAGACAGCTTTGTCCTTGGCGCAGGCTCCGACGAGTTGATCGCGCTCATGGCGACCGCGTTGAGCAACCCCCGAAGCGGACAACCGCAGCCCACCGTCCTCTATCCGGACCCCACGTTCGTCATGTACAACAAGACGAGCATCGCACATGGTTGGAGGTCCGTGTCGATCGCGCTCGACGATACTTGGGATCTCGACGTGGACGCCATGTCGGACGCGCTCGCCCGGGAGAGACCCAACCTCGTCTACTACGCGAGGCCGAACAACCCGACGGGGAACTCGTTTCGCAAGGAGCGGCTCGAGCGGCTCGTCGTCGAGTACCCAGACACGCTCCACGTCATCGACGAAGCGTACGGTCCGTTCGCCAGCGACTCGTTGGCCGACTGGTGCCTCGAGTACCCGCATTGCGCGCTCCTCGGGACGTTGTCGAAAGTCGGATTCGCAGCGATTCGGGTCGGCTGGATCCGGCTTCATGGCGAACTGGCCGCGGAACTCGATAAGGTCCGACAGCCGTTCAACCTCAACTCGCTCTCACAAACGGTGGCGACCCTCGCCCTGACCGAGCTGGCGCCCACCCTGGCGGCCCAAGCCAGATCCATCGCGACCGAGCGAGCTCGGCTCGCAAGTGCGGTCGCCGAGCGCCCTGGTCTTCGGCCGTTCCCAAGCCAAGCGAACTTCGTGCTGGTGGGCGTCGAAGGTGACGCCGCGGCGGTGGCCAACGCCCTCCTCAAACGGGAGATCGCGGTCCGCCGTTTTGCCAACGCCTCGCCTCGACTGGCACGATGCCTCCGGATCACGGTAGGAACCCCAGAGGAGAACGATCGGGTCGTGAAAGCCCTTGGTGAGATCCCATGTCAGTAGACGCCACACGCCAGGTACACGTGCCAGAGGCCCTCGAAGCAGCCAGGTGGGCGGCGGACGTCGCGAGCGAGCCGGCCTTGCTCAGCCGTCCGCCCGGGCGCCCCACCCCGGCACAGTGGCGTGCAGTTCCGCTCTCCGATCTGCGGCAACATCTCGATCGCTTGTTGATCTCGAAGCACCCAGAGCCAGGCCTCGACGCGCTGCACGCGGTTGGCTGTCTGGATCCATGGCTCCCCGAGGTCGCCGCTATGGTGGGCTTTGGCGACAATGAGTGGCGGCACAAAGACGTCTGGAAGCACACCAAGCAGGTTGTGAAGCAGTCGGTTCCGCGCCTCGAAGTCCGCTGGGGTGCTCTCCTTCACGACATCGGGAAGCCGAAGACCCGTCGAATCGATGAGCGAGGCAATGTCACGTTTCACGGGCACAGCGAGGTGGGCGCCGCGATGTTCCGCAAGCGCGTCGGAGACCGCCTTGGGTTCGAAGGAGCGCTTCGGGAGCGGATCCACTTCTTGATTCTGCACCACCTTCGGGCCAGCCAGTACGACGAAGACTGGACCGATGCCGCGGTCCGACGCTTCTACAAGCAAATGGGAGATGGGCTTCGGGACCTGCTCGACCTGAGCCGGGCAGACATCACGACCAAGCGCCCCGAAAAGCGCCGCCGCGGCGTCCGACAGATCAGCTTGTTGGCGAAGAGGATTCGCGAACTCCAAGAACAGGACAACAAGGTCGCGCCTTTGCCAAAGGGCCTCGGGACCGAGATCATGGACGCGTTCGGAGTGCCCCCTTCGAAACGGCTCGGCGACTTGATGAAGGACCTCGCGCTCGCGGTCGAAGACGGTGAAATCGATGCCCAGCAATCGTTTGAATACTACATCGCCTATCTCGGCGACAATCGCGACAAGTACGGGCTCGACGATTAGCGGTACCAACCGTACTCGCACGGGGCACGCGATCGACTTCGTGTAACAGGAAGCCCGAGCTTCGTTCGGCGCCCCCCTCCTGGTATAAACCTCGAGCATGACCGACCACGAACGGAACTTCCCGCGGCGTCTCCCCTCCGGCTGGTTTCAGATCGGCTACTCGGATCGGGTGGCACCCGGCGACGTGGTACCGCTGAAGTACTTTGGAACCGACCTGGTGATGTTCAGGACCGACGCGGGAGAGCTCTCGGTACTCGACGCGTTCTGTCCACACCTCGGCGCACACCTCGGGCACGGCGGAACGGTCAAAGGCGACACCATCGAGTGTCCGTTCCACGCCTGGCGCTTTGGGGCCGACGGTGTGTGCGCAGGAGTGCCGTACGCGGCCCATCAACCCCGGAAGGCCAACATCCGGCGTTGGCATGTGCGCGAAGTGGCGAACCTGGTGATGTGCTGGTTCCACGCCGACGGGCTTCCCCCGAGTTGGGAAATCCCCGAAGAGATTCCCGAATGGGGGACCCGCGACGGGAAGCGAAACGACGGGTGGACCGATTGGGAAACGGCGGACTGGATCATCAACTCTTGCAACCTCGAGATGGCCGAGAACGCGGTCGACGCGGCGCACTTCCGTTACCTCCACGGCACCACCAATCTCCCGCAGTCCGAGGCCTCTTTTGATGGCCCCGTCCAACGGGTTTTCTCGTCCACCGGAATGGAGACCCCGCGAGGCCCGGTCGACGGCTCCGTCGAAAGCCTAAGCTATGGGTTCGGAATGGGGGTGGTCCGGTTCAAAGGGCTGGCGGAGACTCTCAACATCGGCACGACGACGCCGATCGACCGGGACCACATGCACCTTCGTTTCAACTTCAGCGTCAAGAAGCTTGGCGGCGCGGATATCACACGTGGTGTGGGCAAGGCCTTCGTCCGAGAGGTGAAGCGCCAAGTCGAACAGGACATTCCGATCTGGGAACACAAGGTGCACCTCGACAAGCCTCTCTTGTGCGACGGCGATGGGCCGATCGCGTCGTACCGGCGGTGGGCCGCCCAGTTCTACGCCTGAGACGTGGCCCACCGTTGGTCGGGAGCTGAGTTGTCGACGCCGGTCTGGCCTGGTTAGTGCCGATAGCAGATCGCAAGCACGCCACCGGCAAGCCGCGACTCGAACCGGAGGTGTAGCTTCTCAGGCCCCAACGTCTTTTGGTTCAACTGGAGCCCGTGCCTGGCGAGGGTATCTGCGCGTCTCGCGAGTGAACGTATCTCTTCAGACAGCATGAACTTGCGCGCCGCCGGCGTCGGCAAGGCAGCACGCACCAGGTAGGGGTTCGCGACGCCGAGAACGGCTGAGGGGACCACCAACGGGGTGCCCTTGATCGCCGGGACGGGCGTATCCGCCGCGGCTTCATCCGCGGTGAAGAGCCCGACGAAAAACGCGACCAGAAAACACAGCACCCCGATACAGGGGCAAGTTCCCTTTAGACCTAGCTCAGACCTCTTCTTCACCATCAACTCGTTCAGTGTATCAACCCGCGGAGTGTTAAGCTACATGGGTCAATTGAGAACGCGGCTTTCCCCATCCTCAGACGTGACGTTAGTCTGTTTCGGGGCGCCGGGAAAGGGGTTTACGGCCGTCCACCGAACAAAGCCTCGGCAGCGGCCGAAGACCCCCCGAGGACCCAGCCGCGGGACCCCGATGACAAAAGCCCGGACGGCGCCGGGCTTGAAGCTAAGTCCAAGAAATAAATCCTTTTCTACTCTCGAGTCGCGTTTCCACGGCGCAGGTAGGCGGGGATGTCCAGCACTGCCTCGTCGTGGAGCGCCGATGCCCCGAACGCTCGTGTCCCGGCGGTTTGCGTCACCGTGGCGGGCACGCCCTCGAGTGTGGCGCTCAGGTCCTCGTTTCGCGGGGCCTGCGCCCGATTCACCCTTGCGGGTGTAGAACTGTGAGATCCGTAACTTTGGGCGCTCTGTGGGATCCCGAGTGGGATCGGCGCGTGCGTGGCCTCCTCGAATCCGGTGGCGATCACGGTGACCTTCACCGTATCGGAAAGCTCCGCGTCGGTGACGACTCCAAAGATGATCTCGGCATCTTCGTGGGCGGCCTGCTGGATCAGCCCGGCGGCCTCGTTGATCTCTCGCAGTTTGATGTCGGGCCCAGCGGTGAAGTTGATCAGGATGCCCGTCGCGCCCTGGACCGACACTTCGTCGAGGAGGGGCGAGTTGATGGCCATCTCTGCGGCTTCGAGGGCTCGGCGGTTCCCTTGAGCAAGCCCCGTACCCATCAGCGCGCGTCCATTGCTGCTCATGATCGTCTTTACGTCCGCGAAGTCGACGTTGATCATGCCGGCATTGATGATGAGGTCGCTGATCCCTTGGACAGCCTGAAGCAACACGTCGTCGGCGCGCGCGAACGCATCGAGCATCGTGATGTCATCGTCCCCCAGCGACATGAGCTTCTGGTTCGGGATCGTGATGATGCTGTCGATCGAATCGATCAGCTCCGAGATTCCGCGTTCGGCGTTCTTTGAACGCTTGCGACCCTCGAACATGAAGGGCTTGGTGACGACGCCGACCGTCAGCGCACCTTGGTCCTGAGCGACTTGAGAGATGATCGGTGCGGCGCCGGTGCCGGTTCCCCCGCCCATGCCCGCCGTCACGAAGACCATGTCCGCACCTTCGAGTGCCTCCGACAGCCGCTGGACGTCCTCGAGCGCGGCCTTGCGGCCCACGTCTGGATTGCCGCCAGCCCCGAGGCCCCGGGTCAACTGGGGCCCGAGTTGAATCTTCGTGGGCGCTAGGCTGCGATCGAGCGCTTGCGCATCCGTGTTCGCCGCAATGAACTCGACGCCTTCGAGTCCCCCTCGGATCATCGTGTTGAGCGCGTTGCCGCCACTTCCGCCGACGCCAACCACTTTGATTCGCGCCTGTAGTTCCGCATCGTCCGCGAACTCGATCGAGATAGCCATCGTTTCCTCCTCAGAAAACCTCTTTGAACCACGCACCAAGCTTGCGACCGAGACCGCGGCTCGTGGCCACGTCTACGGTGCGCTCGGGCGTCGTCGTCGTCATCAGTTGATCGGCGCCATGCTTCACCAGCCCAACGCCCGTGGCGTAGGAGGGGCTCTTCACGACATCGATCAGTCCACCAATTCCGGTAGGCGCGCCTCGGCGTACCGGTAGGCCAAGCACTTCTTCCGCAAGCTCGGGAAGGCCGTCAAGAAGGGTCGTCCCACCGGTGACGATGGCACCCGAGGCCAGCATGTCGGTGTATCCCGTCTCGGCGATCACGTGCCTGCATGCCGCGAAGATCTCCTCGACGCGGGGCTCGATGATGTCGCAAAGGACACGACGGGGGAGCGACCTTGGTGGTCGCCCACCCACCGACGGGACCTCGATCGTCTCTTCGTCGTCGACCATACGGGAAGCCGCGCAACCGTATTTGATCTTGATGCGCTCAGCCTCAGCCATGGGAGTCCTGAGACCCGTTGCGATGTCGCTGGTGAGATTGATGCCACCGATCGGAATCGAGCTCGTGTGCACGACGGCCCCGTCGACGTAGATGATGATGTCTGAAGTGCCGCCTCCGATGTCGATCAGAACGCCACCGATCTCACGCTCGTCGCCGCTAAGCACCGCGTGCGCGCTTGCGAGAGGTTGGAGCACGACCTCCTCGACGAACAACCCGCAGCGCTCGGCGCACTTCGTCACGTTGGCAACGCTCGTCGAAGCCGCGGTCACCATGTGCACGCGCGCCTCGAGGCGGACGCCCGCCATCCCGACCGGCTCCTTGATGCCGTCCTGTTCGTCGACGATGTACTCTTGAGGAAGCACATGCAGAACCTGTCGGTCCCCAGGAAGGGGCACGGCTTTGGCTTGCTCGAGTACCCGCGTCACGTCCTCGGCCGCGACCTCACGATTCGCAATGGCGGCCACCCCGTCCTGGTTCATCCCACGAACGTGGCTTCCGGCGATGCCCGCGTAGACGGTGTTGATTTCGACACCAGCCATGGTCTCGGCTTGCTCGACCGCGGCGCGAATGGCTTGAACGGTCGACTCGATGTTGACGACCACGCCCTTCTTCAAACCCTTTGAAGGTACGGAGCCTATCCCGATGATGTCTAGGCCTTCTTCGGTGTGCTCCGCGACGATCGCACAGACCTTCGTCGTCCCCAGATCCAATCCCGCAATGATCTCGTGTTCCGCCATCCTTCGCCTCTGTCTGACCCATACACAACGGCGTTTTGGCGCGACAAGTTTCGTGCAGAAAAAAAAGGGGGAAACGCCACTTTGCGGTGAGTCAGATTTAACCCCACACCGAGGCTTCGACGCGTCCCCTTGGCTAGCGCAATCGGACGGTGACGCGCTCAGGACTTCGCACGTTGTCGAGGTATACGTAGGCAGGCCGCGCTTTTTCACGGGAAAGCCGATTGAGTACTTGCTTCAGTCGCCGGAGCTTCTGGCGGTGTCGGCCGTGCCCGAGCCGCACATGCATCCCGTCTTCTCCGACGAAAAGCTCGACCCCGTGGGCGCCATCGAAATGAATTTCAGATACCGGCTCGCGCTCGGCGAGGCCTGCTCCTTCGTAATCTTGGAGGACCGCCATGGAGCGAAGAAGCACAGCGCGTCGGTAGTCGAAGTCGTCGTAGAACTGCTCCGAGGCGATCCCCGTGATCACCGGAAGATCGGCTGGGTCGTCAACACCGATGCGCTTGAAGACCGCGCCCTCCTCACTCACCAAATAGAGGTCGTCGAGGGCGACGAGGGCGACCGGAGTCCTCTCGACCACTTCGACGCGAACCCGATTGGGTAGCTTTCGAATGACCGTAGCGTCTTTGACCCAGGGGTGATGAAGCAAACGATCCCGGGCTTCTTCCATCGAAACCTGGAAAGCGTTTGAACCTATCTGGAGCCCAGCGGCGCGGCGAACGTCGAGGTCACGCAGTCGTTCGGTGCCCTCGACGACGATCTCCCGGACCGCGAACGCATCGGCGGTCCTCGCGTACCCGAGGGTCTGATCGACCAGCCATGCTCCGACCGCAAGCAACGCGACGATGATCAGTCCCTGCCCTAGGCGTCGAAACGCCTGGCGCCTCGCTTTGAGCCAACCACGCATTCGCGGACCCGCCTCGGACATCCAATCGCGCCAAGGTCGCCGGGGCTGCGCGGGCTTCGGAGGCTTCACGGGACGACGCCGACGGTTGGTCTTGGTTGGTTTGAGAGCCTTTTTTGCCTTCTGCGCTTTTTCGGGACGTGCGGGCGAGGCTCTACGGGCCTTCTTGGCCGACGGGCTCACGGCCTTCTTCGCCGCGGGACGCTTCCGCACACCACTCTTGGCTCTCTTGACCCTCTTCGTGGCCCCTCGTTTCGCCCCGGTCCTAGTGGCGCGTCGGTTGTTCATGGGTCGAGGGCCTGCAGGAGCTCGGGCCCCGTCTTGGTGATGTCGCCGGCACCGAGCGTAATCACGATGTCCCCGGGTTGAAGCCGATGCTGGATCGCAGCGGCCAAGTCCTTGCGGTCCTCGACGAGTGTCACGTCCCGATGCCCGTGCGCGACGATCGCGTCTGCAAGCCGACGCGCATCAGCTCCCTCAATGGGGTCTTCGCCCGCCGGATAGACGTCCGTCAAGAATAGGACGTCTGCACGATTGAAGGCGCGGGTGAGCTCATCGAACAAGTCGCGGGTTCGTGAGTAACGATGGGGCTGAAACGCGACCACCAGGCGCTGCCCGAACGCTCGCTGCGCAGCCTCGAGCGTCACCTCAACCTCGGCCGGATGGTGGCCGTAATCGTCGATGATCGTGACCCCCCCGACTTCGGCCACCACGGAGAACCGCCGCTGGACACCTGAAAACGTGCGGAGCGCCGACCTGACCTGGTCATGGTCCACCCTCAGCTCGTCCGCAACCGCGATCGTGGCCAAGGCGTTCAACACGTTGTGATGGCCCGGCATGCGGACTTCGAACTGGCCGAGGCCCCGGCCGCGGAACTCGACATCAAAGCCGACCGACAACCCAGAGAACACCGGATTGCGAGCGCGGTAGTCTGCCTGGGCCGAGAACCCGTAGGTCACCATCCGCTTGTCGATCTGCGGGATCACATCCTGCACGTTTGGATGGTCGAGGCATGCCACGACGACCCCGTAGAACGGGACACGATTGGCAAAGCCGACGAACGCGTCTTTGACTCGCTCGAGACTTCCGTAGTGATCGAGATGCTCGGGATCGATGTTCGTCACGACGGCGATGGCCGGAACCAGGTGCAGGAACGATCCATCGGACTCGTCAGCCTCCGCGACCAGCAAGTCGCCGGCGCCCATCGCCGCGCCCGAGCCAAGCGCGTTGAGCTTGCCACCAATGACGACCGTCGGGTCGAGCCCGGCGGCTCGAAGCACCGTGGCCACCAGCGAGGTGGTGGTGGTCTTGCCGTGCGATCCCGCGATCGCGATTCCGTCCTTCAGTCGCATCAACTCCCCGAGCATCTCGGCCCGAGGGATCACCGGCACACCCCGTCTCCGCGCGGCGACGAGCTCCGGGTTGTCCGCTGGGACTGCAGACGAAAACACCACCACATCGGCTTCGGCCACTTGGTCTGCGGTGTGACCGACGTAGAGGGTGGCACCCTTGTCCGCGAGCCTCCGGGTGTGGTCGTTCTGCCGAAGGTCGGAGCCGGTCACCGCGAACCCCGTATCGAGAAGCACCTCGGCGATGCCGCTCATCCCGACGCCACCAACGCCCACGAAGTGAATGGAACGGATGCGGCCGCGGAACACTGCTCGCTACTCCCACACCGCGCCGTCGACCACAACCGGGCGGCGCGGCCGCGGGGCAGCGGTTCGCCATCCGAGTGCCGTCGAGGAGAACGCCATGGCAGGAACTGGCCCGAAGCTGTTCGAACCTCCCCGGGACGGCACCTCGGCCGGCGGCGGCACGGAGTCGGTGTCTTGGACCGCGGGCCCCCCGAGCCAGCCGATCATGTCGTCGACGATCGAGGCGGCGGCGTCGGGGCGTCCATGCGCGCGGGCCGCCTCGGCCATCGTCTGCCGGCGTTCCGGACTGTCGAGCAGCTCGGCAACCATGGCGCCGAGAGACTCGGGTTCGAGGTCCGACTCTCGCACAAACAGTGCGGCCCCTCTTTCGGCGAGTGCGGCGGCGTTCTTGGCCTGATGATCGTCAGCGGCGAACGGAAACGGGACAAGGATCGAAGGACGACCGATCGCGCAGAGCTCCGCCAGGGTGGTCGCCCCAGCACGCGCGATCACCAATGCCGAACTCGAGAAGGCGCGTGCCATCTCATCGATGAACGTCACGACTTCGGCGTCGATCCCGAATTCGTCGTACTTGGCTTCCACCTCGTCACGCATGGAAGCGCCGGTCTGATGGACGACGCGCACAGAACGTCGGTCGACCCCCGCATGCACCAGGGCGGCTGGGACATCTTGGTTCAAGGCTCGGGCTCCCTGAGACCCACCAAGAACCAAGATCGTCTTCGCCCGCGCCTCGAAGCCTTCGGGGTCCGCCAACGCGCGTCGGGCGTGCTCCACGAAGTCGCGCCTCACCGGGTTTCCCGTCAACCGAGCCTTCTTCAAGCCGAAGACGGACGCAGTAGCGTCGAACGTGATGTAGGCACGGTCGACGAACCGAGCGAGGAGACGATTGGTCATCCCGACATAAGCGTTTTGCTCGAGGACCGCGGTGGGAACCCCGCGCAGCGACGCCGCCAGCAAGACGGGTCCGGACGCGTATCCGCCCACACCGAGAACGAGGTCCGGCGCGAACCCGCCGATCAAGCGCGACGCGGCCATCATCGCACTTGGGATTCGTGCAAGGCTTCCAACACGGGCCGACGCCCCTTGCCCCTTGAGAGGCGTGACGGTGAGCAGGTCGAGCGACTCGCCCCGCTCCGGTAGGATGCGGGCTTCGATCCCTCGCTCGGTCCCTACGAATCGCACCTCGAGTTCCGGAACACGCTGCCGAAGCTCCTCGATCACCGCGAGTCCCGGAAAGAGGTGACCCCCAGTTCCCCCACCCGCAACCATGATGCGCCTGATCATCGTGCTCCTCCTCTTGCCGCGCGCAGCCGCGGCCTCGCGCGTCTCGGTCTTGGACGCCTGACTTTCACTTCTTCTTCGGCCGTCGTGCGCTCCACGCCGTAGCGCGAGACGTTCAGGATCAGACCCACGGCGGCGGCGTTGACGAGCAGCGATGATCCACCGTAGCTCACGAAGGGCAGCGCGAGCCCTTTGGTGGGGAGTAGCCCCATCGCCACGGCGAGGTTCGTGAACGCCTGAAGCCCGATGAACAGTGTCATGCCGGCCGCGAGGTAGCCAGCGTACTCGTCGTGCGCGCGCCATGCGGCGCGGAGCCCCCTGAAGACCACCCAGGCGAACGCCCCACAAAGAACCGCAACACCGAGAAACCCGAGCTCTTCGCCGACGATGGCGCTCACGAAGTCGGTGTGGGCTTCAGGCAAGAAGAGCAGCTTCTGTCGGCTATCGCCAAGCCCGACCCCAGTCCAGCCACCCGACCCGAAGCTCATGAGAGATTCGGTGATCTGGTACCCCGCGCCCTGTCGGTGCTCGAAGGGCTCTAGGAAAGCGCGGATCCTCCGCATCCTGTAGGGAGAAGACGCGATCGCGGCATAGCCGATCGGCAAGGCGACCAGCACACCCCCAAGGAGATACCCCGCCTTGGCCCCAGCCGCGAACAACACGACGAACGTGAGAAGCGCGATCATGACGGCGCTGCCGAAGTCCGGCTGCGCGAGACATAGCAGCATGAGCAGACCCATGACGATGACGTGTGGCAGGAACCCGATCGAGAAGGTCCGGACCCGGTGGGCCTTCTTGGCAAGGGAGTGCGCAAGCCAGAGGATCATGGCGAGTTTGGCCAACTCTGCCGGTTGAACGTTGACCGGGCCGACACTGATCCATCGCGTCGCCCCACCCGCGCTCTTGCCGAAGCCGAGCGCGACGGCCAGCATCAGGACCACGGCAAGCAACAACACCGGGTACGTCAGACGGCGAATGAGCTTGAGGTCGACGTGGCTGGCGGTGGCCAATACCACGAACGCTGCGGCGGCAAAGAGGGTCTGGCGGACGAGGAAGTGGGCCCCGTCGGCGTACATCCGGTTCGCGTAGACCGCGCTGGCGCTGTACACCATCACCACGCCGAACGCGACGAGCCCGATGACGGTGGCCGCAAGCGACACGTCGACGGCACCCGGCTTCGCAGGCGGGGGTGTCGAGGATCCTCTCATCGTATTCCTCCCAAATCTGCGACCGCGCGCTGAAAGGCGTCTCCGCGCGCGGCGTAAGAACTGAACATGTCGAAGCTCGAGCACGCCGGTGCGAGCAGCACCGTGTCACCCGGGGCCGCCAGAGAAGCCGCCGTGGAAACCGCTTCGTCCATCGACCTCGCGCGACGAAGCGCGAGCTCCGAATCGACGAACGCTTCCTCGATCAGCGGCGCCGCATCCCCCATGAGGACAACAGCTCGGCCGCGGCTCTCCATCTCCTTGCGGAGCGCGTCGTAGCCGCCCCCTTTGTCGACGCCCCCCGCGATCAGAACGACCTTGCCCGCTTGTGCGACGAGGCCCTCGATCGAGGCCACCGCCGCCCCGACGTTGGTGGCCTTGGAGTCGTCGATGTACTCGACGCCGCCTACCGCTTGGACGTACTGCATTCGGTGGGCGAGGCCTTCGAAGGATCGAAGGACCTCGTCGATATCGCTCGGACTCACTCCGACGAGTCGTGCGCAGAGCGCAGCAGCACACGCGTTCGAAACGTTGTGGGATCCCCGGAGCCGGAGGGCGCGGATCGGCACGCGCAGCGATGTCTTCGTATCGACCAGTGCGTCCCCTTCGACGCGAACGTCGCCGGACTGACCGTTGAACGACGCGATCGTCCCATCGCCTCGAACGAGAGGGAGGAGGTCTGGGGTATCGGCCGGAACGACGGCAAAGTCGCTCTCGGCTTGCCGATCGAAAATGTGGGACTTCGCGGCCGCATACTCGGCCATCGACGGGTAGCGATCGAGATGGTCGGCGCTGAGGTTGAGGAGCACGGCAACGTGAGCACGAAACGTGGACACACGCTCGAGTTGAAAGCTCGAAAGCTCGACGATGATCAACCCGGAAGCGCCACCCGCGTCGGTTCCGACCGCTTCGATCATGGGACGCCCAAGGTTCCCTCCCAGGAACGTCGGGCGATCCAGACGTTCGCACATGCGGCCGAGGAGCGTGGTGACGGTGCTCTTGCCGTTGGTGCCGGTGATGGCCACGATCGGGGCGTCGATGAAGCGGGCGGCGAGTTCGATCTCGCTCACGACGATGGCCCCGCCCTCCTCGGCCTTCGCCACCGCGTCGAGAGCGGGCACGCCAGGGGAAACAACAACGAGGCCGGCTGCCTCGAAAGCAGCGTCAGGATGCCCCCCGAGGAAGAGTTCCGCACCGAGCGCCTCGACCTCGGCTACCGTCGCGCCGAGTGCGTCTGCGTCCCGCCGATCGTTGGCTCGAACGACGGCGCCACGACTGCAGAGGAACCGGATGACAGCGAGCCCAGTCTGACCGAGACCGATCACCACACAAATTTTCCCAGACAGGTCCAACGACTACCTCAGCTTCAACGTGGCTAGGCTCGCGACGGCGAGCATGATGGCGATGATCCAGAAACGAACGATGACCCTCGGCTCTGGCCAGCCCATCTTCTCGAAATGATGGTGAATCGGGGCCATCAAGAAGATGCGACGCCCCGTCATTCGGAAGAATCCGACTTGCAAGATGACGCTGACGGCTTCGACAACGAAGATCCCGCAGAGGATCAGCGAAAGAAGTTCGTTCTTGGTGAGGACTGCGAGAGCCCCAAGCCCGCCGCCGAGCGCAAGCGAGCCGACGTCTCCCATGAAGACCTGTGCGGGGTACGTGTTGTACCAGAGGAACCCGAACCCCACACCGACGACCGACGCCGCGAAGATGCTCAACTCGCCAGCACTCTCGATGTGCGGGATGTCGAGGTATCCGGCCACGACGTTTCCAAACAACGTCAGGCCGGCCAGGTAGGCCAGGATCGCGTAGGTGCCGGCCACGATCATCACCGGGCCGATCGCCAAGCCGTCGAGGCCATCCGTGAGGTTCACGGCATTCGAGGTGCCGACGATCACAAAAGAACCGAAGATCACGTAGAGCCACGGCGGCAGCTCGATGGGGTACTTCGAGAAGGCGAAGAACGGCGCCGCAAGGCGGTAGCGAATCTCCAACCAGTCGGCGGGTAGGCCCTTCTCCGCGTAGAAGAGCCACCCGCACACGAGGATCGCCGTCGAGAACTGCAGCAGCAACTTGTACCGACCCGCCAACCCGCCGGTGGACCGGGTGCGGATCTTGGACGCATCGTCGATGTAGCCAACCACGCCGTACGCGACGGTCACGAGCGTGACGACCCACACCATCGAGTTCGCTGGATCCGCCCAGAGCACCGTGGACAGGACCAGCGCGAGCAACATAAGCGCGCCACCCATGGTGGGCGTACCGGCCTTCGACAAATGCGTCTCGGGACCGTCTGTGCGGACCACCTGCCCGATTTGCTTGCGCTGCAGCCGGCGAATGAACCAGGGATAGAGCCCGAACGAAAGCAACAGCGCGGTCATGGTCGCCGCCAAGAAGCGGAACGGCAGGTATCGAAGGACGTTGAGAAACGAGAGAGACTCGTGGGTATGGAGGGGATAGAGGAGGTAGTAGATCATTCGGCCTCCTCGAGGAGCGGTGCCAACGCGCGCTCCATCTGCATCGACCGCGAGCCCTTCACGAGGACGACGGCGTTGAGGGGCAAGCGATCGGCCAGTTGCGCGCAGTCGGCCGAGTCCTCGAACCAGAGTGTGTCGATCCCGCGGGCGTTGGCCGCGTCGATGGCGGCGTGCATCTCATGCCCGCAGCCGACGAACAAAAACACCTCAGCCTCGGCGACAAGCGATCCGACTTGTTGATGTGCTTTGGCGCTTTCGGTCCCAAGCTCCTTCATGTCGCCAAGAAGGACTACGAGGGGCGCCCTGCGCTCATCGGCGACGGCCTTTGCGGTGGACAACGCGACCGCGACCGAGGCCGGGTTCGCGTTGTACGTGTCGTCGATGACGAGCCGTTCCTCGACTCCCTTTCGGGGGACCAATCGACCGGCGGCAGGGGCCACATCAGCCATCCCTGCGATGATGGGTTCGAGCGGAAGGTCGAGCCCATAGGCAACCGTGACGGCGCCGGCAGCGTTGAGCACCGCGCCCTCCCCCAACAACCGTAGGCTCACCGATACGCTGCGACCCCGAACCTGCATCGTCGCCAGCGTGCGCTCTCGCTCGACACTCCAACCGAGCACGCGAACGTCGTTCTCGGCAGCGCGGCCGTACAACAGGGTGCGCCTCGCTTCCAACACGGCCGCGCGCTTTCGAAGCGGCTCGTTGTCGCCGTAGACGACCGCAACCCCTTCGGGACCGAGCGCGCGAAGCAGGGCCATCTTCTCGTCTGCCACGGCGCCAACCGAACCGAGTCCTTCGGTGTGGGCCAAACTCGCGAGGGTCACGATGCCTGCGTCGGGTCGGGCGATCTCGGCAAGCCTCGGGATCTCGCCGGGCTGGCTCGTCCCCATCTCAATGACCGCCGTGCCGTGCGACGCGTCAAGCTGGAAGAGGGTCATCGGGACCCCGATTCGGTTGTTGAGGTTGCCCTTGGTCTGAAGAACCTGGTGGCCGCTGGCCCGAAGCCCCGCGCCGAGGAGTTCCTTGGTGGTGGTCTTCCCGGCTGAGCCTGTGACCCCGATGAGGGTACCAGACCAGGACGCGCGATGCGCGGCGCCAAGATCGCCAAGGGCGCGGAGTGTGTCGTCGACGACGATCCCGCTCACATCGCTTGGAAGGTCGGTCGTACGGTCGACCAGGGCGACAGCCCCCTTCTCGGCAGCGCCTGCGACGAAACCATGCGCGTCAAACCGTTCGCCACGAAGGGCGACGAAGAGGTTGCCTCGGACAACGGTCCGCGAGTCGGTGACAACTCCTTCGGCAACGTCCCAGTCTGGACCGAAGGTCGTGCCCCCAGTGATCGCGAGAACCTGTTCGCGCGTGAAGCGGGCGGAGTTCTTGGGGATCGACGTCGCCATTAGCCTGATGCCCCCAGGGACGCGATCGCAACACGCGCCTCCTCTCGATCGTCGAAGTGAAGGCGTTCAGACCCTACGATCTGGTAGTCTTCGTGACCCTTCCCCGCCAAGAGCACGCTGTCGCCATCGCGCGCCGCGCGAATCGCGCGTGAGATCGCTTCGCGACGGTCCGCGATGGCCGTGTAGCCGCGTTCGGCTTGCTCGAGGTCGCCAGCGACGATGCTGGGCATCCCCTCGCCCACCGCGCCAGCCCTTACCTGATCGATGATCGAGGCGGGGTCTTCTCCTCTCGGGTTGTCACTCGTGATGACGCAAAGGTCAGAGTCTCTCGCCGCGACACGGCCCATCTCCGGCCGCTTCCCGCGGTCGCGATCCCCGCCGGCTCCGAAGACGACGATGAGGCGGCCCGGAGTGATCCGTCGAAGCGTCTCGAGCACACGCCCGAGCGCGTCGGGCGTGTGCGCATAGTCGACCAGCACGGCGACATCGCCGGGGTGCTCAACGCGTTCGAGCCGACCCGGACTTCCGGGCGCCACGCGCCAGTCTTCGAGAACCGGTTCGATCGCGAGTTCGAGCGCCTCGACGCACCCAAGGGCCACGATGAGGTTCTCGAGGTTGTGCTCTCCGAGCATTGGGCTCCGGAGGGTCCGAGTTCCGCGCGGGGTCCGCACGATCGCCTCAATGCCGCCGCGGGTGGCCGAGCTTCGCTCAATATAGACGTCCGCCGTCGTGTCCTTGCGAGAGCATCGAAGCACCCTCCCCTGAATCTCTTCCGCAAGCGCCGCGCCGAAAGGGTCGTCGACGTGAACGACCGAGACCCTCGGAGTCAGATCTGTGAATAGGCGCGCCTTGGCGCGGCCGTAGGCTTCGAAGGTACCGTGAAAGTCCAAATGGTCACGGCTCAGGTTCGTGAACGCCGCGACGGCAAACTCGACCCCGTCGACCCGGTGGAGGGCGAGTCCGTGGCTAGAGACTTCGAGGACGAGATGCGTCGCACCGTCCGCGAGCGCTTGACGGGCGAAGCGAGAGATGTCGTCCCCTTCGGGAGTCGTGTGCGTGGCCGCTCGATCACGGTCACCGATGAAGAAACCGGTCGTGCCGATCAATGCTGGGTTGTTGGAAGACGCGGAGATAGCTCGCGCGAGCAGGTACGCGGTGGTCGTCTTCCCGTTGGTCCCCGTGATTCCGATTGTCGGAAGCGAACGCGTGGGATGGCCGTACACCGCCTCGGCGGCGCGACTCAGTGCAAGGCGGGCATCGTCGACGATCCACTGGGTGGGCGCGTTGTCGAGGATCTGTTCGGATGCGACCGCAACGGCGCCCCGGGCCAACGCCTCAGGCACGAAGCGTGCGCCATCGTGGGTCACGCCCGAGATGGCGACGAACAAGTCACCGGGTTCGACGTGACGCGAGTCGTGTCGCACGCCGGTGACGTTCGGGTCGACAGAACTTCGAACCGCACCGCCCACGTCCCGTTGGAGCGCGGAGAGCGTCATCGTGCCCTCGGTATCATCGGTCACGCGCGCCCCCCAGCGCCGCCGTGGCGAGTGAACGGCCCGACCCGGAATCGAGCGCCGCTTGTTCATCCGGGCGCCTCGGCGCGAGAGTCAGGTGCACGATCGCGCCATGCGGAACGATCTCGCCAGGATTGGGGTCCTGCCGGATCACCAGGCCCGAGCCCTCAACGCGAGGGACCAACGATTCGTCATGGAGCGCGACGACCGCGCGACGCAGCGGAAGTCGGCGCACGTCAGGCACCGCGCTCTTTCCTTGATCGACGGCCTCGGTAGGCTCGATCTCAGACGGCTGCTCCACGGGCGGACTCGCCTTCATCTTGGCGAGGACCGCCCGTCCTCGGTCCGGGGCGATCCCCATGTGCCGCAGTGTGACTTCGGCGATCCGCCGAAAAACCGGGCCCGCGACTGTGCCTCCGTAGTGCGCGATGACCGGCTCATCGATCACCACTGAGATCACGACCGCCGGCTCGTCAGCTGGTGCGAAGCCAATGAACGACGCGAGCCATTTGTCTTTCGCGTAGCCGCCTCGGACGTAGTCGGCCTTTTGCGCCGTACCTGTCTTGCCGGCAACCAGATATCCGTCCACCGCGGCCTCCATCGCCGTGCCTCCTGGCTCGGTGACCGCGGTGAGCATCTCGCCGACGAGCTTTGCCACGCGACGCGGTACGACCTGACGGCGCACATGCGGCTTCGTCTCTTCGATCGTCAGTCCCTCGCCGTCGGTGACCTGACGTACGAGACTCGGTCGGAGCAGCCGGCCCCCGTTGGCGATCGCGCTCATGGCGGTGGCGAGCTGGACGTTGGTCACGCTCATCCCCTGCCCGAACGAGACTGCAGCAACGTCGATCTCATACCAGCGTCGATAGTGACGAAGGATCCCTGCCGTCTCGCCAGGAATGCCGATCCCCGTTGGCTCGCCGAAACCGAAGCGACGGAACGCGCGGTACAGGTCTCGCTTGCCGAGGTCGAGTGCGATCTTCGCTGTCCCGATGTTGCTCGAGTGAGCGAGAACCTGCGTCGGGGTCAGCCACTCGTATGGATGCGCGTCGTGCAGAATGCGGCCCCCGATCCGAGTGGCACCGTTCTCGCAGTTGATCGACTGGTTCGGTCGCACGGTGCCTGCCGCAAGCGCGGCGGCCATGGTGAACGGCTTGACCGTCGATCCTGGCTCGAACCGGTCGACCAACGCCCGGTTGCGCCGATGCGCGATCGGGTGGCGGGAGGGTTCGTTCGGGTTGAACGGTGGGTAGTTCGCGAGCGCCAAGATCTCACCCGTCGACGGATCCATGACGACGACGCTTCCGCCCCTCGCCTCGAACGTGCGCACGCCAAGCGCGAGCTCTCGTTCGGCGACGTGCTGAATCGCTTTGTCGATGGTGAGCACCACGTTGTGACCTTGGTTGGCCACGTCATCCGGCATCTCGTCCGCGAAGACGACCTGCCCGCGCCGGTCTCGAACGGCCTCGACACGGCGGTCTGAACCTCGGAGGCGCCCTTCATAGGCGAGCTCGACCCCCTCGATGCCTCGCCCGTCGATGTCGGCGAACCCAACGAGGTGGGCCGCGAGATGACGGTTTGGGTAGAACCGACGAGATTCGGTTGTGAGCCCGATGCCCGGGATGTCGAGCTCGACGATCCGGGTGGCTTCGTGCGGCGTCACGTGCCGATCGATCCAGACGAAGTAGCGGTCCGTCCCGAGGCGCTTGGTCAGCCGTTCGGCATCCACGTCGAGGACCGCGGCCAAGCGTCGCGCCGTGCGAGCCGGGTCCTGATCCATCGCCCGCAACCGCTTGGGATTGGCATAGACGCTGTCGACGTCGACGCTCACGGCGAGTTCGGCGCCCTGGCGATCGTAGATCGCCCCGCGTCGTGGTGAGACTCGAAGCTCCCGCAGGTGCTGCCCTTCCGCCATTTCACGAAGGCGGTCGCCGCCGACGACTTGCAGCTGAAACGCGCGAACGACGACCAGGGTTGCGACGCAGAGCAGGCCCAGACCCAGCATCGCGATCCGGGCGCGGAACCAGCGATGACGCCGATTGGTGCGCGCTTTCATCGCAATCTCCCGGAGGCGACCGGAGACCGCTCTTCGCTCATGGTCACGATGCGTGTGGGTTTCGGGACTTCCATGCCCAGAGTCCCGCGCGCGATGGTCTCGACACGACCGCTTTGCCGAAGCGTGGCCGCTTCGATCGACAGAAGGCGCCGATCTTGCAAAAGCTCACGTTGCCTTGCTCGCTCATCGCTGACTTCGTACCCGAGTCGCACGGTTTCGAACCGAATCCCGAGGTGCACGACGAACGCCGCCGCGGTCGCAAACACCGCGACGCACCACAGGGGTAGGAAACGTTGCTTCATGCTTCCCCCCGAACGTGTTTGGCGGCACGGAGCTTGGCGCTCCGCGAGCGAGGGTTGCTGTCCCGCTCCTCGTCCTTCGCCACGACCGGCCGTTTGGTGAGGGGTTCGAGCTCAGGAGTGTCGCGAAACGCGTGCTTCACGAGGCGGTCTTCGAGCGAGTGAAAGCTGATCACGGCGGCGACACCGCCCTCCCGGAGCAACGACGGCAGTTGGGCAAGCAACGCTTCCAGCTCCTCGAGCTCTTGGTTGACCGCGATGCGGAGCGCTTGAAACGTCCGAGTCGCCGGGTCGATCCGCCCACGCTTCGGGCCGGTGGCCTTGTGAATGGCGCGTACGAGATCCGACGTCGTCTCGAGCTCCCCGTCCTCGTAGGCGCGACGCAGCGAACGGGCGATTCGCCGGGACCGACGCTCCTCCCCGTAGTGATAGATGAGGTCGGCCAGCTGGTCCGCGCTGTTCGCCGCGATCACGTCGAGCGCGGTGTCGCCTTCGCTCGGGTCCATTCGCATGTCGATGGGACCGTCTTGTTGGATGGAGAACCCGCGCTGAGCTTGGTCGAGCTGTGCGGAACTCACCCCGAGATCGGCGACCAGTCCATCCACGGCGTCGATGCCGAGCTCATCCAACACGTCACCGAGTTCGCGGATGCGAGCCTTTCGCACGATGGCGCGATCCCCGAACGGTTGAAGCATGGCGGTCGCTTCGTGCAGCGCGGCGGGATCGCGGTCCGTGGCGACGAGGCGACCGTCAGGCGCACTGCGTTCGAGGATCTCGCGTGCGTGGCCGCCACCTCCGACTGTCACGTCCGCATAAACGCCGCCCGGCACGGGTTCGAGATACTCGAGGACTTCATCGAGGAGTACGGGGGTATGCGAGAAGCCCGTCACAGGCCGAGCTCCGCCAGTCGTTTGGCGATGGCCAGGCGATGGTCCTCGTCGGCAAGCGCGTTCTCGCGTAGATTCTCGAACTCCGCCTTCGACCACAGCTCGATGTGTCGCCCCATCCCAGCCCAGAGCGCGTCCCGCTTGAGCCCCGCGTGTTTGCGTAGCGCCGCCGGAATCAGGAGTCGCCCCACCTTGTCGATGTCGCACTCGACCGCGCCGGACACGTAGATGCGCCTCAGCATCACCACCTCGGGATCGAACTGGGGAAGCGAGGCGAGCCGCTCCTCGAACTGGATCCACTCCCCCATCGGATAGGCGACGAGACACGCGTCGAGGCCGGTGGTGAGGACCACCTGACTGTCGCCCCTGGCCGACATGACTTCGCGAAACCGTGACGGCACGGAGGTACGGCCCTTGGCGTCGATGCTGTGCTCGTAGCGTCCTCGGAACAAATGCGGCTCGCGTCTCTCGTTGGGGGTTAAAAGTGGGGTTATTGGCACTTGATCCCACTCGTTCCCACTGGACCGGAAACTAAGGTGCGCCGTGCCCCAATGTCAACTTCTTTCTTTGTTCCAAGTGATGGAATTCAATACTTTTTTGCCAGTGGGGGGAGCCGCCCCGGGGCGGGGGGTCCTCGGGTGGGAGATTGGGCCAGCCAACCCCGAAACGGTTGAGGCATCCAGAGCCGTTCCCGGGTTCCGGAGATCTGGCTCTCGTGGCATGTTCAGCGCCCGGATGAGCCAGTTCTGCCCTTCTGTCGCCATGCTACTCTGAGAACCTTGGATCCAGTCGACGAAGCGTGGGGCGGCGTGGAGGCCGAATGGGAGAGCGACGAGGCGCATCGGCGGTTTGTCGGCGTGTGCGTGGCCCTCGATCGGCTCCCTGAGGCGGGCAAGCGGTACCGGGAAGTTCGAGAACGCGATCCGGCCCGCCGCGAGGCCGCGGCCGCACAGATCGACAAGCTGCTCGCCCTGGCGACGCAGAGACTCGAAGACACACGGGTCACCCCCGCGGTCTCCGATCACAAAAGGACCATCCAGTGGGTCGCGTTCGCTATCATGATGGGGTTGATGGCCGTCGCTTGGTGGATGCTGCGAAGCTGACCCAGTGACATCGAGGGGCATCAAGGGGGCATCACGAGATGCAGGTCGATTTCGCTGCGAAGGAGCTCACCGTCAAGTTGGTCTACTACGGCCCGGCGCTCAGCGGAAAGACCACCAACCTTCGCGCGCTCCACTGGCTGACGACACCCGAGACGTGTGGCGAGCTCATGACGCTCGAGACCCAAAACGACCGAACGCTGTTCTTCGACATGTTACCCGTCACCGTCGACTCGAAGACCGGCCTCAAGGTGAGACTCAAGCTCTTCACCGTCCCGGGCCAAGTGATGCACGACGCCACACGACGACTCGTTCTTCAGGCGGCCGACGGCGTCGCCTTCGTCGCGGATTCTCAGAAGAGCGAGGCGGAAGCCAATCGCGAGTCGTTCGCGAACCTAAAAGAAAACCTCCGAGAGATCGGGATCGATCCCGAACAGATCCCGATCATCATCCAGTTCAACAAGCGCGACCTTGACGAGATTCGCTCCGACGAGGAGCTGGCTGAGCTCGCCGCCCGGAGTAAGGCGACGATCTACAAGGCTATCGCGACCCGCGGATACGGCGTGGTGCCGACGCTGCTCGGCCTGATCCGAGAGACTTGGAACCACTTGGAACGACAACACGGACTCGAGGAGAAGTTCGGCATCGGTGCGATGAGCCTGATGACGGAAGTCGAATCGAAGCTCAAACACGACCCGAGGCTACGCGAACGATGACCC
>JBCCEK010000029.1:0-30862 GCA_039030295.1 Myxococcota bacterium
GGACCCCTACCTGAACCTGGGCGACCCAAGCACGCCCTCGCGGTTCTTCTGGGTGGTCAGCGCGCGGGCGTTCCAGAAGAGCCTCGGGCCCGAGCGCGTGGCTCCCTTCTCTCAGCATCTGGCGGACGTGCTCGCTGCGATGGGAGAAGACCTCCACGTTGCGACGCTCCTGGTCGCCTTGCTCGGGGTGTACTTCATGCTCCGGATACGTCGGGCACGGAGGTACGGCTTGTTCTGGCTGAGCGTGTGGCTCGTCTTCTCGCTTGGGCGAGCGCTGCTTGGCTTCGTGAGCGGGAACCCGGACGCCCTTGCGTACTTCATGCTTGCCTATGGCGCGATCGGGGCTTTCGTTGCGTTTGCGATCGGGGTCCTTCTTTCGGCGGTGGTCGAGGCCATTCCAAACCGGCCACGACTCGGCCCGGCGCTTGCAGCGGTGCTCGCCGTGGCGGCGCTTGGCGGAGTCTGGCGCTCGTCCGACGTCTCGTCGCTTGCCTCGTTCAAGGACACTGACCTCTTCGAGGACGGTCTTCGACGAGGGCTTCCAGAGGGCGCGGTGGTGCTGGCTCACAACCCCAACACGATCTTTCGGTTCTGGGGCGGCGAGGCCGAGGAGCTGAATCGACCCGATGTCATGCTGATCCCGTTGCCACTCGCGAGCTACCCCAAGATGGTCGATGCGCTCGTGGACCGCGACCCCGTCCTGACCCCACTCCTCAGAAACTATGTGTTGACCGGCGAGCTCAATGCCGCGGATCTTCAGAGTCTCGCGGCCGAGCGTCCCGTGTTCGTCGAGATGGATCTCCGCGTTCCGCCGACCCTGTACGACATCGTCGTGCCGGAACAGCTCTACCATCGCGTGCTCACGGCAGACATTACCGAAGCCGACGAAGGGCAAGCGATGCGCGACCACGAGATGTTCTGGGACGAGTTGTACGGTCGGCTTGGGGAGCCAACGGACGAGCAGACCAAAACGCAGCTCCTTTGGCGCCACTACACGGATGCGCTCTACTTCGGTGCTGTCGGCGACACCGAAGCCGCCCGGCGCAGCGTGGTGCGCGGGCTCGCGATCAACCCGCACGCGACCGAGCTCTTGGCAATGCGCGAGGCGCTCAAGGAAGCCGCGCCCGGTCAACGGCTCGACGTGGCCCCCTTTCGAGCCGAGTAAGAGTCAGCGCGCCTGACGCTCGACCCGCCGTGCACGTCGATTCACTTCGTAGAGCCGCTGGCGGATCTCCGCTGGAATGCTCTGTCGGAGATCGATCTTCCAACCGGCGTCTTGGCGAACCAGGAGCACGGGCGGAAGGTCCTTGGGGCCGTGGATCGGGCGGACGCGCGCGACATCTTCGTCGACCTCGATGGTCAGCTCGTCTTTGGCGACGACCAGCTGTCCAAAGACGAAGCCTCCAAGGCCTTCGTCGTGCTCACCCTGCCAATCGGAGAAGCAGCTCCGGAACAGCGTGGGGTTGAGTAGTTTGAACCGCTCGCCGGCCTCGAAGCGACGACGGATCTCGGCCTGGGGCACATCCGCGAGATCGTACGACGTGAACAGCGTCGTGATCGTCGCGCTCGGCGACGCGAACTCCGGTGGGACCGGTTCCTTGGTGCATCCGAAGAGCCCTCCCGCCAACAACACCCACACGATCGCCGCCCGCACGTCGAGCGTTATTGCGTCGATCGGCGCGGCTGTCTACCCGTTGACGCCGCCGGGCACGTGCTTAACTTGCCGAGAACACAGGAAAACCATGCGATTGGATCGACTCACCACCAAGACACGTGAAGCCCTCGTCGCGGCCCAGCAGAACGCGAGCGATCGAGGCAACCCCGAAGTCTACCCAGAGCACCTGATGCTCGAGCTGCTGGGGCAAGCCGAAGGCCTCGCGCCTGCGATCCTTGCGAAGGCGAACGCCGACCTGCAGGGGCTCATTCGCGCGGAGGGCGCGGTCCTCGACCGGATGCCCAAGGTGGCGGGGGGTTCCGAACCCGGGATTTCGCGTCGTTTGCGCGACCTGCTGGCACGCGCCTGGAAAGAAACCGAAGCCCTCAAAGACGAGTACACCTCTGCAGAGCACGTGCTCCTCGCATCGTTCGACGATGCACAGCTTCGCCAAGCCCTCGAGGCGCAAGGCGTCGATCGGAAGAAGCTGCTCGAGGCCCTCCAAGAGGTCCGAGGCAGCCAACGCGTGACCGACCCGGACCCCGAAGGGAAGTTCCAAGCGCTCGAGAAGTACACCGTCGACCTCACGGAGGCTGCGCGCCAAGGCAAGACAGACCCGGTCATCGGGCGCGACGAGGAGATCCGTCGCGTCATGCAGGTGTTGTCGCGCCGAACCAAGAACAACCCGGTCCTGATCGGCGAACCCGGCGTCGGCAAGACCGCCATCGCGGAAGGGATCGCTCATCGAATCGCGCAGGGCGATGTTCCCGAGGGTCTCAAGGACAAGCGGCTTCTCGCCCTCGATTTGGGTGGGATGGTGGCCGGCTCGAAGTACAGGGGTGAGTTCGAGGAGCGCCTCAAGGCCGTGCTTCAAGAGATCGAGTCCGCCCAAGGCGAGATCATTCTGTTCATCGACGAGCTCCACACCCTGGTCGGTGCCGGAGCGGCCGAGGGCTCGATGGATGCGAGCAACATGCTCAAGCCCGCCTTGGCGCGCGGGGAGCTTCGCTGCGTGGGAGCCACCACCCTCGATGAGTATCGCAAACACATCGAAAAGGACGCGGCGCTCGCGCGGCGGTTTCAACCGGTCTTCGCCGGAGAGCCCTCGGTTCCCGACACGATCGGCATCTTGCGAGGACTCAAGGAGCGGTACGAGATCCACCACGGGATCCGGATTCAGGATTCGGCGATCGTGGCGGCGGCAACGCTGAGCCATCGATACATCACCGACCGGTTCCTGCCGGACAAAGCGATCGACTTGGTCGACGAGGCCGCGTCGCGCCTGAAGATGGAGATCGACTCGCTTCCAGCGCCCATCGACACACTCGAGCGGAAGGTGATGCAGCTCGAGATCGAGCGTCAGGCGCTCAAGAAAGAAAAGGATGACGCGAGCAAGAAGCGTTTGGGTGAACTCGAGCACGAGCTTTCCGAGCTTCAGGAGCAACGCGACACCATGCGGGCTCAGTGGCTCCGCGAGAAGGAGCTCATCACCGAGATTCGCGAGAAGAAAGAGCTCGTCGAATCGTTGCGTCTCGACCTCGAGCGCGCGGAGAGAACCGCGGACTTCGACACGGCCGCGCGCCTTCAATACGGCGAGATCCCGGCCGCGGAATCCGCAGTGAACCAAGCCCAACAGAAACTGGTCGGCGTCCAGGATGGGACCTCGTTCCTGAAGGAGGAAGTGACCGACGAAGACATCGCGCACGTGGTCTCCAAGTGGACCGGAATCCCGGTCAACAAGATGCTCGAGGGCGAAAAAGACAAGCTCCTGCAGATGGAAGACCGCCTTCGGGAGCGCGTCATCGGCCAGGACGAGGCCGTGGTTGCGGTTTCGAATGCGGTGCGGCGTTCGCGCGCAGGGCTGAGCGAGCCCAACCGACCGATTGGCTCGTTCCTGTTTCTAGGCCCAACAGGAGTCGGCAAGACCGAGCTTGCGCGGGCACTCGCCGAGTTCATGTTCGACGACGACAAAGCCATGATTCGCCTCGACATGAGCGAGTACATGGAAAAGCACGCCGTCGCCCGGCTGATCGGGGCTCCCCCAGGTTATGTCGGGTACGAAGAGGGTGGTCAGTTGACCGAACCGGTTCGTCGACGACCGTACTCGGTGGTGCTCTTCGACGAGGTCGAGAAGGCGCACCCCGATGTGTGGAACGCTCTCCTGCAGGTTCTCGACGACGGCCGGCTGACGGACGGACAGGGTCGCACGGTCGACTTCAAGAACGTCGTGATCATCCTCACGTCGAACGTCGGCTCCCATCACATCATGGCGATCGACGACGAACAGGCCATGCGCGCGGCGGTGACTGAAGACCTCCGGAACGCGTTTCGCCCCGAGTTCCTGAACCGGCTGGACGAAACGATCATCTTCCATCGGCTGGACCGGAGCGAGCTCCGCCGAATCGTCGACGTGCAGCTTGGCAACTTCAGGAAGCGGCTGGCCGAGCGCGACCTCGGGATCCGAGTCACGGAAGACGCCAAGGACTTCCTGGCCCACGTGGGCTACGACCCGACCTACGGGGCGAGGCCGCTCAAGCGCGCCATCCAACGACACCTCGAGAACGGCCTCGCCGAGGACATCCTCGCCGGGCGGTTCGGAGCGGGGGACACGGTGCTCGTCGACGTCCGAAACGGGAGCCTCACCTTCGACAAAGAGGGGTCCGACCCCTCCGACGAGCGCCGCCAGACCGTCGAATAACGCTGTAATCTTGGGCTTTTGTTCCCGGTTGCACACTCGGCGGTGGGCCTCCTTGCGTGGCCCTGTACACTGTGTAACCCTCCGCGGCTCTTAGAAGGAGAAGCGCTGTTCATGGTTGAGACCGTACAAGTTAAACCGATCGAAGTTCACGTGGGTGAACGTGGACTCGAGCGAGCGGTCAAGCACCTCAAGCGCAAGATGGCGACCGAGGGCATCCTTCGCGAACTCAAGCGACGCCGCCACTACATGAAGCCATCGATCAAGAAGCGAAAGAAGGCCGCCGAGGCCGCCCGTCGTCGCCGGAAGCGCGTTCGTCAGATGAACGAGCGCCCGAGCTTCTGAGGTCCCGTTTCCTTCCGCACTGGTGCTGGCCCAATCTGCGGTCGGCTGCTTGTGAACCGCTAGCACCCGGTCGTCGTGGGAGGGTGCTATGCGCCGGATGGCGTCTCGGTCTTCGGTTCGAAACGCCGACCGGGGCTCCACTCGGCCTGCAGCCCGGTCCGCGTTTCGAGGAAGCGGGCCAAGCGATGAAAATCGCTCCCTTGCTCGATGAACCTGACTTCGGTCTGGAGGGTGACTGGGTTGATCAGCCTCTTGAACTCGACGTACTGAAGGTCGAGCTGGCCACTGACGCTTACCATGTGGCCATCGCGATCTTCTTCAACGAGAGCCCTGAAGGCGCCGATGCCGAGCTGGCTCGCGAGCATCACATCGAACGCGTGCGGCGGGGAACATCGAGACTCGTAGCCCAACTGGATGTGGCGTACCTTCTTGCGCCGGCCGGTTCGCTCCTCGTAGCGCGTCTGGACTCGGTCTGAGACCATCTTCGCCAAGTCGAACGCGCCGAGGCGAATGTGGCCGTGCTCGTCGCGTGGCATACCGCCAAGCGAGTTCTGGGGGAGAAGCTCTGCGAGTCCTTCGGCAAGCACGACGGTCCCGTAGAACTGGGAGCGCCGCTCGCGCGCCAAGATCAAATCGACGATACGGTCGACCAGTGCGGTGATCGAGAGCCGGTGAGACACAACGGCCTCACCCGTATGTGGATCGGTCGTGGTCTCCTCGATCGCGAGGTCACCCTCGACGTCCTCGGTCGAGAGGACCATGTTGGCCTCCCCTGCGATCGCAACGCCATAGGACAGCCAGCCGGCCTTCCGCCCCATGGTCTCGACCACGAAGTAGCTGCTGGTCGCGATGCAATCCGCGCGAAGGTTCAAGAGCTCTTTGGCCATCACGTCCACCGCCGTGAAGAACCCGAACGTGAAGTCGATCCCGCGGTAGTCGTTGTCGATCGTCTTCGGCAGGTGAACGACCCGGACACGGTTCGGCTCGGCGACGTGGTGCCGTTGATACTCGTAGAGAAAATTGGCGGTCTTGAGGGTGTCGTCGCCCCCGATCGAGATCAGGGCATCGATGCCGAGGTCAGCGAGCGCCCGATGAATCCGTCCGAGGCGCTCGGTTTTCTGGGGGTCGAGAAGGTCGCTCGGCGCTTCGATTCCGGCACCCGGGTTGACACGGGCCGTCCCGATGATGATGCCCCGTGTATTTCGGAGGCCGCGCATGTCGCTCGGCGTCAGGCGTCGGTAGTGCTCGCCCTCGACCATCGGCTGCTTGTCGGCGTCGTATTGCTGTAGGTTCGTGTATCCGTGGAAGATGCCGAACACCTCGAGTCCAGCTTCGAGAAACGAGGTCGCCGCCGCCGCGATGACCGCGTTGGCACCTGGTGCGGGCCCTCCCGAAAACACGATGGCGACTCGACGAATGGCGGTCATGGCCACGCACTCTACCGAGCGCTGGGATCGGCAACAAGCGGCCGAAGCAAGCGACCACCAGGAAACGACTCTGAGTCAGCCGAGACCACCGATCGGTGGGGACTCGACCTGAGATGGACGATTTGCCGAGGACCACGGCGACAACGCCCGATTGCAAGAGCTGGGTAGTGGCGCTCTACTTTGGCGCAAGAGCATGGCCATAGACCCCGAGAGCCTCGGCTACGAGACCGACCACGTCGACTTCGAGTATGGCTGGCGCGATACCGTCACCTATGCGCTCGGGGTGGGTGCGAAACCCCCCGGGGATCTCGACTTCTTGTACGAGGGAAGGGGGCCTGCGGTTCTGCCGACCTTTGCCACGATCCCCACGTTCGCGGTTTTCGATGATCTGGTCGATCGAATCGGTTGTGACCGACTCGGGATGGTGCACCACAGCCAGCGGCTCGACGTCATGGGGGCCCTCCCGCCAAGCGGGCGGCTTCGCGTCGTCGGAAAGGTCGCCGGCCTCTACGATCTTCGGCGGCTTGCGATGTCGGAGTTTGCGATCGAAGCGCACGACAAACGCGGACAGCTGGTGGTTCGCGGGGTCGTCACCTTGGTTCTTCGGAACGACGGTGGGTTCGGCGGGCCGCGACCCCCCCGTTCCGAACGCATTCACCTTCCGGACCGGGCGCCTGATTTCGAAGTGGAGGATGCGATTCCGGCATCTCAGGCACTACTCTACCGGTTGAACGGAGATCTCAACCCCCTACACGCCGACCCTGAGTTTGCGTCCCGTGCCGGGTTTGAACGGCCCATCCTGCACGGCCTCTGCACGTTCGGCTATGCGGGACGCGCCGTCGTGCACCAGGCGTGCGGCGGGGATCCATCCAAATTTGGAACGATCCAAGGGCAGTTCAGTGCCCCAGTGTTCCCAGGGGATACCTTGGTGACGCAGGGCTGGAACGCCGACGACCGGGTCCTCCTCAAAGTGAGCACGACGCACAGGCCGGACGAAGCCTGCCTCAGCCAGGCCTACGTGGACCTGCGGCACTGACCGGAGGACTTTCCTCTTGCCGAAGGACTGCGGGAAACGCAGGTTTGCTCTGTGTCAAGAGTGAGTCGTTGTGTTGGGTTGCTGGCGGTAGGCACGATCCTCGGTTGCGCGAGTGAGGTGCCCGCGGCCACCGAAGCTCCTCCACCGCCGGTCCACGCGATCACGTTGGCACCGGAGGCGATGATCCCCACATCGACGTCGACCGCGGAGATCTTGGCCAACCGACAGTCGGACATGCGCGCGGAGACCTCGGGGCGCGTCGTCGCCGTCTACGCCGATGTCGGGGATCGCGTGGAAGAAGGCGAGGTTCTCGTGCGGCTCGACGTGGGACGCACCACCTCTGCCGTCAAAGCGGCGCAGGCGACCGTGGCCCAGACCGACGCTCGCTTCCAGCAAGCCGAACGCGAGCTCGCCCGGACCGAAGGGTTGGTCGCGTCGGGAGGCCTCCCGGAACAGCGTCTCGACGACGCCCGCGATGCGGTGCGCATGTCCCGAGCGGCGAGAGAAGCGGCGCGGGCCGAAGCGAAGCTCGCGAAACGGGGATTGACCGAAGCGGTCGTCCGCGCGCCTTTTGCCGGCACGATCGTCCAGCGCCCGATCGAAGTCGGAGAATGGGCCTCTCCTGGCAGTGCACTCCTCACCCTGGCGGACACGAGCTTACTGAAGGCCCGAGTCTTGCTCGATCCTCGTGAGGCGCTCGACGTCAACGTCGGTTCGGCGGCACGCGTCACGGTATTCGCGAGGCCCAACGAGGAGTTCTCCGGACTGGTGGTTCGCGTCGGCGAAGTGATCAATCCGCAGACGCGACGACTCCCCGTCGAGATCGAGGTCGCCGATCCGGCAAGGCGGCTCCGACCCGGGCTCGTCGGTCGATTCACCGTCGACACGGGCCCGCCGCGGTCGGTGCTCAGGGTCCCGCTCGACGGCGTCTTCGAGCGCTTCGGGCGACAACATGTCTACGTGATCGAGGACGGGATCGCGTACCGCCGCGAAGTGACGCTCGGTTCGCTGCGCGAAGACTCGGTCGAGCTCGAAGGAGGCGTAGAAGCGGGTGAGACCATCATTACGCGAGGCGTGACCCGGGTGGTCGATGCGTCGAAGGTGACCGTAGTCGAAGAGCGCGAGGACGCACGAGCCGCCCCGGCTTCAGCGCCAACCGGGGACCCATGAGCGTTCCGGGGTTCGCGGTCAGGCAGCCGGTGCTCGTCAACCTGGTGGCGATCTCGATGGTAGTGCTCGGCGCGATGGTCCTCCACGACATGAACCGCGAGTCCTTGCCGACCATGCCTACGGGTTGGGGTGGCGTGACGACGGTGTATGCGGGCGCGTCGCCAGAAGAGATCGAACAACTGATCACGATTCCGGTCGAGAACGCGATCGCCAATGTCGACGAGGTCGATGAGATTTGGGGCACGTCCAAGGAGGGCGTCTCCTACGTCAGCTTCAAGTTCAAGGCCGAGGTCGATGACGTCGCGAACGCGATCATCGAAGTCTCGAACGAGGTGAATCGGATCGACGATCTTCCGCTCGACGCCGACCGCCCTGTGGTGCGTGAGTTCAAGGTCGACTTTCCAACGATGGCGGTGGCCGTCCGGGGCGAGGTCCCCGAGGCGGTGTTGCGACGGGTCGGCAAGGACTTGGCCGAGAAGCTGGAGCGCGTCGATGGGGTGTCCGGCATACGAAAGAACGGGATCCGCGACCGCGAGCTCCAAATCGACGTCGATCCGGACCGGCTGGCCGCCCATCGGCTGTCGTTGATGTCGGTCAGCGAAGCGCTTCGACTTCGAGCGGCCAATGTGCCGGCGGGCACCACCAAAGGCGACGGCGACGCACGCCTAGTGCGGGGAATGACCCGCGTAGCCAACGCCGACGAGCTCGCGGCGGTGGTGATTCGGCCGAGCACCGTGGGCGGATCGGTTCGGGTCGGAGACGTCGCCGACGTTCGCGAAGCGTTCGCGCCGGCCAAGTACAGCGCTCGCGTGAACGGGGAGCCGGCCGTCGTGCTCACCGTCAAGAAGGAGGATCAAGCCGACAGCGTTCGCATCAGCGAAGCGGTACACGCCCTGGTCGACGACGTCGAGGAGTCGCTGCCGCCCGGCGTGACGATCGACACCTTTGGAGACGCCGCCCACGAGGTCGAGCGTTCACTCGACGCGCTGTACGCCAACGCCGCGGCCGGGCTCTTGCTGGTGTTGTTGTTGCTGTGGGTGGCGGTGGGGGCGCGGAACGCCACCATGGCGGCGCTTGGCCTCCCGGTCGCCCTCGCCGGAGCGATCGCCACCATGGATTTCATGGGGATAACCATCAACATGATGTCGCTCCTGGCGTTGATCCTGTGCCTCGGCGTGGTCGTTGACGACGCGATCATCATCATCGAGAACATCTACCGGCACCTCGAGGAGGGCATGCCGCGGCGCCGTGCAGCGGTGGTGGGAACCCAAGAAGTCTTCTGGCCGGTGGTTTCGTCGACTCTGACGAGCTGGGCGGCGTTTCTTCCGCTGTTGCTGATGGAAGGGATCCTCGGGAAGTTCTTTGCGATCATTCCGAAGGTCGTCGTGGCGTCGTTGGCGGCCTCGTTGATCGAAGCAATGTTCATCTTGCCGAGCCACATGGCGGACTTTGGGCGGCTCCGGAAGAAGAAGAGGGAGGACGGGCCCCCCGAGACCCGGCTCGAGCGCGCCTCGCGGCGAATCCTGAAGGTGTACGACCGTTCACTCCGCTGGTCGCTCGAGCACCGCGGGACGGTGGTCGTGGGTGCGTACGTTGTGTTTGGGCTTCTCATCACGACCGCGCTGCTGTCGAAAGACGTGATTCTGTTCAACGAGGGAGACGTCGACACCTTCGACGTTCGCGTTCGGCTTCCAACGGATGCTTCGAAAGAAGAGACCGAGGAGCTCCTCGCGGAGCTCGAACAACGGATCTTGGACCTCGACAGTCCGGACGTGGAAGCGACCCTCGCCGTCCGCGGGTGGGCACGCACCGACATGGGCGGATCCTCCGGGGACCATCTGGGGATGGTGTCCGTCTTCGTCGTCCCTGCAACGGAGCGCAGCAGCCTCCGGGGGGGTCGCGAACTCGTCGCCCAAGTGAGCACCCTCTACGACGATGTGGTTGGGCCGACGCGACTCGAGATCATGGAGGTGAGGCCAGGCCCACCCCGCGGAGCCCCTGTCGCAGTCCGGATCCGCGGCAACGACCAAGAGCGACTCGTGGAGCTCGCGGAGCAAGTGCTTGGCGAAGTACGTCTCGTCAAAGGCACTCGCAACGCGGTCCACGATCATGAGCTCGGCAAACAGGAGCTTCAGATCCGGGTCGACGAAGAGCGCGCGGCACTCCACGGGCTGACCCCTGAGATGGTGTCGCAGTGGCTTCGAAACGCGTTCGGGGCGACCCCCACGGCCACATTGCGGGACGGGGAAGACGAGATCGAGATGGTCGTTCAGCTCGCGGAGGACGTGCAACGAGACCCGTCTCGCATCGCCACGCTCCGGCTGCTCACCCCGAGCGGCGACGACGTCGCCATCCAGGAGATAGCCTCGGTGACGCCAGGACGAGGCCCTGGAACCATCCGGCGATTTCAGCGTAAGCGAATGGTCTCCGTGCTCTCGAACATCGACGAAGAGCTGACCAACAGCGGCGAGGTGAACACCGAGCTCCAACGAAGGCTCAAACCACTCGAAGCGGCCAATCCTGGCATTCTGTTCGAGTACGGCGGCCAGTGGGAAGAGACGCAGAAGTCGGTCGAGTCCCTACTCAAGGCCTTCGTGATCGCGCTGTTGTTGATCTATACCATCCTGGCGACGCAGTTCCAGAGCTTCTCCCAGCCGATGGTGGTGATGGCGGCCATCCCGCTTTCGTTGATCGGCGTGACGGCAGGGTTTCTGTTGTCGTCTGCGCCCGTGGGGCTGATCGCACTCGTGGGCGTCGTGGGGCTCACCGGGATCGTGGTCAATGATTCGTTGGTGCTCGTCGACTTCATCAACAAACGCCGCGCCCAAGGCATGGGATTGGACGAGGCCATCGTGGAGGCGGGCCGACTTCGACTCCGCCCGATCTTCCTGACGAGTGTGACGACGATCGCAGGTCTATTCCCGCTTTCGCTGGCCACGGAGAGCCTTGCGCACCTGGCACCGATGGCCCGCGTGATCGTCTGGGGCCTCACGTTCTCGACCGTGCTGACCCTGGTCGTCGTGCCTTGCCTGTACCGAATCGACGTCGACCTCGCCGACCGAGTCTCGCGTCGGTTCGCGCCGATCAAACGCTGGGCAACCGACCCCGGCGCAGCGGAAGTCGACGACCCGATCGGACCCACCGCGGAGTAGCGGGACACCCTGGCGCGGAACCCCTGAACTGCTAGGGAGCTGCCATGACGAAGCAGTTCGAAGACCAGGTGGTGTGGATCACCGGCGGCGGGAGTGGCATCGGGCGTTCCCTCGCGCTGGCATTTGCAGACGCGGGGGCCCGGGTAGCGGTCTCGGGCCGTCGCAAAGAGCGGCTCGACCTCGTGGTTGCAGAGATCGAAGGCCGGGGAGGAAGCGCGAGTGCCGTTCTCTGTGACGTGACCGACGAAGAGTCGGTCCGCGCGGCGGTCGATCGAGTCGTGGCGGACTTTGGTCGACTCGACGTCGCCGTGGCGAATGCCGGCTTCTCGGTGGCAGGCAAGATCGAAAAGCTCAGCGCTGCAGACTGGCGCAGGCAGTTCGATGTGAACGTCGTCGGCGCCGCGATGACGGCGCGCTACGCCATCCCGGCGCTACGGGAGACCCGAGGGCGACTCGCGCTCGTGGCGAGCGTGGCAAGCATGCTGGTGAGCCCCGGCATCGGGGCTTACTCGGCGTCGAAGTACGCGGTGCGCGCGATCGGCCAAACCCTGTCGGTCGAGCTCCACGGAAGCGGAGTCACCTGCACGACGATCCACCCGGGCTTCATCGAGAGTGAGATCGCGCAAGTCGACAACGAAGGCGTGTTCGACGCATCGCGGGAGGACACGAGGCCGAAGAGGCTCATGTGGCCCTCAGACAAAGCCGCCAAGGTCATGCTCGATGCGATCGCCGCTCGAAAACGCGAGTACACGTTCACCACCCATGGCAAGGTTGGGGCGTTCTTCGGTCGACACGCCCCGGGCCTCCTGCACTTCGGGTTCACGCGCGGAAGGTAACTACTGCTCGACCACAAACCGGGTTTGGACGAGGATGTAGGTCTCTTTGTCAGCGCTTCCAAGCGTTTGACGGATCGACATTTCGACCCCGAAGCGGCCCTGCATGAAACCCGCACCGGCGGTGATCTGGTTGAAGCCGCGCCCGTTGTCCCGCCGGTACCCGATCCGGAGCGGGACCTTCTCGCTCGCGATGAACTGCGCGCCGACGCCAATGAGGAGCTCGTTCTTCTCAAACGTGGTTAGGTCGACGAGAAGATCCGCGCCGGCGGTGAACGACTCGACCGGGACGATGGCCACGCTGCCACCCGCCATTTGGGGGGCCAACGACGAGTTGGTCTTGATCAAGTTGTACCCGAGACCGGCGAGCTTGATCATCGGCAGCGGCGTGACGGTCAGCGAGGCGTCGAGGGTGACACCATTGAAGGTGGGCCCGGTTCTTTGTTCGTTGAACGTCTTCGAGCGGAGCCGGCCCCATCGCACACCGAGCCCGAGACCCAACTGCTCGATCGCTTGAATGGCAATCCCTGTGCGCCAGTCCCAACCATCGTACTGTCGATCGGTGCCACTGAAGACGCCGCGCATGCTGGTCCCGAGCGCGATGCGCTTGCTGGTCGCGGAATCGACGACGGAGCTTCCGATCGTCCAGTATGTATCCCCGTCGCCAGGAATCAGTTGAGAGAACGCTTCGATGTCGTAGGCGCGCTTGGCCCCCATGTTGGACACGTTGGTTGCGAGCGCGGAGGTCCCCGTGGCGCCGGCGCGCACCCCAGCACCCAAGCCGAGGGTGTAGGCGGTTTCCAACGTGTCCTCAGGAACCAACGAGGGGTCAGCCTCGTTGGAGAAGCCGGGCGGGGCGGCGGTCTGCGCGTCCACGACAGAGGGCGTGGCGAGACCCAAGAAGCACCCCCAGAAGCACCAAAGGGCGCTACCGAGGGTCAACTTCGCCCAAAACCCTTGTATTTCCCCCATGGTCGGTGCCCCGGGCGAAGCTAGCAGCGATGGATCTGCCATCCAAATTGTCGACCCCGGGAACAACGAGTCGATCAACGAGCGGGCGCGCATTTGTTGTTCCCAGGATTTGCTGACGCGCGACCGCGGCGCTAGGTGCGCACGGTGTTGGATGGGCTCCTCGACAAGTCGCTGATCGGATATACGTCGCTCGGCTACCGACTTCGGTCGCTGGGATCGGTCGAAGCGAACCTCCGCGGTCGAGTGGCCGTCGTGACGGGCGCAACCTCGGGTCTTGGCCAAGCCACGGCAACCGAGCTCGCGAGGCTAGGCGCCACCGTTCGGATCGTGGGCCGCAATCGCGACAAGGCGGCCGCGGTACGAGACGCGATCATTCGCGCGTACGAATACGCCGACGTCACAACCGAGATCGCTGATCTGAGTCTGATGACGGAGGTCCGTGACCTGGCGAGTCGCCTTGAAGGGCCGATCCATCTGCTGGTCAACAACGCGGGGGTCCTGTTGCCTCGACGGACGGAGACTGCCGAGGGGCTCGAAACGACGTTCGCGACCAATCTCCTTGGGCACTTCTTGCTTACCAATCTGCTTGCGCCCAGCCTGGTGCGAAGCGCGCCGGCGCGGGTGGTCAATGTCTCCTCAGGGGGCATGTACACCCAAGGGATCGCCGTCCGCGACCTCCAGATGTCGCGGACGCGGTACGACGGCGCGATCGCGTATGCGAGAACGAAACGGGGCCAGGTGATTCTCACGCAAGCCTGGTCCCGCGCGCTCGAGGGCCACGGCGTCACGGTCCACGCGATGCACCCAGGGTGGGCCGACACGCCGGGGGTCGAGTCCTCTCTACCGCGTTTCCACGCCCTGACGAAACCGCTTCTGAGAACCTCGGAGCAGGGCGCCGACACCATCGTTTGGCTTTGCACCGCCCCAGAAGGGGCCGAAACCACCGGGCTTTTTTGGCACGACCGACGCCCGCGGCCGGTCGACCGAAGCGCCCGGACCAGGACCGACGACGACACCGCAGCGGCCCTCTGGGAGGCCCTCGAAGCCCTCAGTGGAGGAACAGGGTTCCCGGCCAGCCTCGACGAACTCTCTCCCCGGTAAGTGCGGATGGCGTCAGCAACCAGAGAAGGCGCCTTCGGGCGACGCGTACTCAGTATCGGCCTCTACACCGCTTCCTGGTCGTTGCTGACCGTCACCGCGCCGGCTTGGATCGTGGTGGCCTCGATCGTGGGTGCGGTGCGCCAGCGGTCGTTCGTTATCCTGCGGCTGCTCGCGTTCGGAACGTTCTACTTCGGCTTCGAGCTGTTCGCGCTCATGATGGTCGGGTGGCAACTCTTGCGATTCTCAGGCGACCGCGAGACGCTCGAGAAGCGATTGGTCGCCCTTCAGACTTGGTGGGCGTCCGTGGTGCTTCAGGTCGCGACGCACTTGCTTCGCTTGAAGGTGTCGGTGGAGGGTCTTGAGGAGGCGACGCGACGACCGGCGATTCTGTTGATCCGGCACGCGAGCATCCTCGATACACTCTTGCCCTGTGCGGTGATTCAGCGCCCGACACGCTGGCCGGTCCGTTACATCCTCAAACGTGAGCTTCTCGTCGATCCGTGCCTCGACATCGTCGGCCACATCCTGCCCAACTACTTCGTCGACCGTCGGGGTGACACGCAAATCGAGCTCGCGGCCATCGCTCAACTGACCGAGGAGCTCGGCACCGATGGCATCTTGATCTTCCCAGAGGGGACTCGTTTTTCCCCGGAAAAGCGGGAAAGAGCGATCAAACGAGTGGAGCGAGACGCACCCGAACTCCTCCCGAAGGCGCGTGCGCTACAAGGCGTTCTACCGCCCAAGCCCGGTGGCGTACTCACGATGCTCGAGGCGCTGCCGGACGTGGATTGCGTCTTCGTGGCGCATCGCGGCCTCGAGAGTTTCGCCAAGGTGAAGAACGTCTTGAGCGGAGAAGTCGTCGGCGCGACGGTGCGCGTTTGGATTTGGCGCGTTCGTGCACAAGACATCCCAACGCGTGCCGACGATCGCGTGGCCTGGCTATACGACCAGTGGGCACGTGTGAGTTTCCACGTGTGCGAACCGACAGCGACGACGTGAGTCACGACCGACGAGTGAATCGTTGGTGGATAAACTGTGGACGCAAACATGGACGCGTTGTGTTTGCAGACGATCCGAACACAAACAATCAACTCACAACTGTGGATGAATTGAGGTTGGTTGGGTAGCGAGCGTTGCGCAAACGATAACAAGCGATAATCCAGAGTGATTGCAACACGTTGTCAACAGGCAAGAAACGACGCGTGACGCTTGGCACAAGACTGTCAAAAAAACTGCATTTGAATCTTACGCGATCCCAAGCGTTTAGAAGTTTGTCGTCTGATCTTCGTAGACGCTCGCGAAACAGACTGCTAGCTTCGGCGCCCTTCACTGGGAGAGAGCACCAGCCGAAGTCGCCGGGTCGGCGGATGGTGAAACACAACTCGACTTGAGATGCCTGTGGACATCTTGGGTACGACGACGCTGAAGTGCGCGTTTTTCGGGGGTACGGAGACGATGGAACAACTGTGGGAACGGGCACTTGGCAGCCTCCAGACACACCTGTCGCCCGAGAACTTCGAGACTTGGCTGCGACCTGTTCAGTTTGGAGGCGTCGAGACAGACTCCATCGTTCTTCGTATCCCCAACCAGTTTTTCGCCGACTGGATTTCTACTCACTACTTGGACTTGATACTCGACACGCTTGCGGAGGAGGCCGGACCTTCCGCGGTGCCAAAGAAGGTACGCTGGGAACTCGATGAGACCTTGCGCGAGAAGGCCCAGGCTTCCCGAGAGCTGAGTGCGACACCGCCTCCGCGCGCGACCCCCCGGGCGCCTGGAGTGTCGGCCGACCTGAACCCCAAGTATCGTTTCAAGAACTTCGTCGTAGGGCCGGCAAACCAGCTCGCGCACGCGGCGAGCGTCGCCGTTGGGTCGGATCCAGGCTCTCGGTACAATCCGCTCTTCATCTATGGCGGCGTCGGGCTTGGAAAGACGCACCTCGTCAACGCGATCGGCCACACGATCCTACAACGCAACCCGAGGTCGCGGATCCTCTACGTGTCCGCCGAGCGGTTCACGAACGAGTTCATCTGGTCGTTGCAGAACCACCAGATCGCGACCTTCCGAGAGCGCTACCGTTCCAACTGTGATGTGTTGCTCATGGACGACATCCAGTTCCTCGCGGGACGCGAACAGACCCAGGAAGAGTTCTTTCACACCTTCAACGCGCTCTATCACTCCGACAAACAGATCGTCGTGACTTCAGACGTCTACCCGCAACAGATCTCGGAGATGCAGGAGCGACTGATCAGTCGTTTTCAGTCGGGGATGGTCGCCGACGTTCAGGTCCCTGAGCTCGATACGCGGATCGCGATCCTCCAGAAGAAGGCCGAGAGCGAAGGCATCGAGCTCCAAAGCGAGGTGGCGCTGTTCCTCGCTCAGGCCGTTCGCAGCAACGTTCGTGAGCTCGAGGGGACGCTTCTCAGGATCGCCGTCAAGGCGGAGCTCCTCGGCCAGCCGATCGGCCTCGAGCTTGCCAAAGAAACGATGCGCATGGTGGTTCCAAACCACGACACGGCAACCACCGTAGAGGACATTCAGCGGATCGCATGTGGGTACTTCGGGGTTCGCCTCGCGGATCTCAAGTCACGGCGGCGACACCGCGCCATCAGCTTTCCACGGATGGTTGCCATGTACGTCTGCCGTCAGCGGCTCGGAACCAGCTATCCCGAACTCGGAGAGCGATTCGGGGGCAAGGACCACACCACGGTCATCAGCGCCGTTCGGAAGATTGGCGGTCTGGTCGAAGCCCAGGACGAGCAAGTGCTGAGCGCCGTCGGTGCCATCGAGCGAAAGCTCGGCATCTGACCCTCCAGACTCCGCGAAGCCGTCTTTCCTGGAGGCCCGTGGCGCCTCGGATGGCCGAGCTTCCGCGGCAATTTTGGTGTATACCCGCCCCTGTGCGTGTGCTGAGATCTACCTGGGGAGCCAGGCTGGGGATAAGCCGGGCGCGTCGCCGTCCACAACCTGCCCCCGCATCACCAACGGTTTGAATTCCCCGAAAAACTGAATCCTTATGGACTGTTATGCGGATCGATTCACAATCCACAACTGTTAAGACGAAGACGGATCTTTAAATTAGATAGATCAAGCCCGTGGACAACTTGAGAACCGTTTACACAGGAGCATGGAGTAACCCGACATGGAGCTGACGATCGAGAAGCAACAGTTTCTCCGTGGGCTGGCACGCACACACGGAGTCGCGGATCGCAAGAGCTCGATGCACATTCTGTCGAACGTCTTGCTTTCGGCGGAGGGGAGCGACTCTCTTCGTCTCTCCGCGACCGACTTGTACCTTGGCGTCACCGCTGTCGTTCCCGCCGACATCAAGACCCCAGGCTCGATCGCGGTGGCTGCACGGACGCTCTTCGACATCGTGAAGAACCTTCCAGACGGGGAGGTCAGCTGGACCTTGAGTGACAGTCATGCCGTCGAGCTTCGATGCGGCAAGGTTCGGTATCGGATTCCAGCGATGCCAGGGGAAGACTTTCCACCCCTGCCGAATGCCGGCGACGCCGAGTTCGCGGAGCTTGACGCGTCGGGCTTGGCCGAACTGATCGGGCTTACCCAGTACTCGATGTCTCACGATGATACGAGGCCGCACCTCGCCGGAACGCTGTTCGAGGGCGACGGCAAGGTCGTACGCATGGTCACGACCGACGGGCATCGTCTGTCCAAGGCCGAGCGCAAGATCACCGGCAAGGGCCCGATGATGAACTTCAGCATGCTGGTGCCCCACAAGGGTATCTCCGAGCTGAAGCGACTCCTCGACGACGTGAAATCGGCCAAAGGCAAGGGCGACGCGTCGGTGGTGGGGATCGCAACGGCTGGCGGCAACGCGTTCTTTCAGCGAGAGGACCTCTCCCTCAGCGTCAAACTCGCCGATGAGCATTTTCCTCCGTACAACAAGGTGATCCCGACTCGCCAGAGCCGCACTGTGATCGCCGCGCGGGGGCCGTTGGTCGAAGCGCTCCGCCGGATCAGTCTCGTCGCCAACGACAAGAGCGGCGGGGTGCAGCTCATGATCGAACCCGGGACGCTTCGGCTCCAGAGCCAGAACCCCGATGTCGGTGAAGGCAGCGAGGAAGTCGACGTCGACTACGCCGGGGATGAGCTCCGCATCGGATTCAACGCCCGATACCTGCTCGATGCGCTCGGTGCGCTCCCCTACGACGAGGTCGCGATCGAGTTGAGTGGCGAACGAGATCCGGGGGTGCTCAAGCCGGTCGGGTCCGACTCGGAGTTCATTGGCGTGATCATGCCCATGCGGATCTAGTGACCGAGGTGGCCGCGCCGGACCAAGCCCGCACCACCCAAGCGCCAACCCGGCTCGCGTCCCTGAAACTCCAGGGTTTCCGAAACCTCGAGAGCTTCGGGTTCGAGCCCGGGCCGCACTTCAACGTGATCCACGGCGACAACGGCGCCGGCAAGTCGAACCTCCTCGAGTCGATCGACTACCTGGGCGCGCTGAAGAGCTTTCGCGGGGCCAAGACCGACGACCTCATCGGGCTCGGCGTGGATCGTGCAACCCTGGAGGCTACGATCACGGGCGCTGCTGCGCCGCACTCACTGTCGATCGAGCTCGTTCGAGGTCGTCGAAGGCGACTCGTCCTCGATGGCAAACGGCCACGCTCCACCGCCGTTTGGCAGCACACCGTTCAGATGGTCTTGTTCCATCCTGGAGACCTGGCTCTGGCATCGGGCTCACCCGAACGACGTCGCGCGTTTCTCGATCGGATGCTTGAACAGATGGACTCGGTCTACGCGACGACGCTTGCGAGCTACGACAAGGCCCTTCGTAGCCGCAACCGTCTGCTCAAGGAAGAGCGTACCGATCGGCGGTCAGTTCGTGCCTACGACGCCATCCTCAGCAAGGCAGGGGCCATCGTGGGTCAGGCTCGTGCCCGAATTATCGAGGACCTCGCGCCACGGGTCGAGACGGCCTTCACCGAGGTCTTCGCGGGTGATACCCCGCTTAGCGTCGCGTACAGCCCTCGGGTCGAACCCACAGAGGAAGCGATCGCCGAAGCTCTCGAGCGATCGTTCGAGAAGGATCGGGCACGAGGCTTCACCGCCGATGGTCCTCACGGGGACGACCTCGAGTTGCAGCTCCACGACGTTCGAGCGCGCCATCACGGCTCCCAGGGGCAGCATCGAACCATCGTTCTCGCACTCAAGACGGCGGAGCTCGACCTTCTCAGCGAACGCACAGGGAGGGTGCCGATCTTGCTACTCGACGACGTCTCGAGCGAACTCGATCGCAGCCGAAACCGTCGATTTTTCGAGGTCCTGAGCCGCGCAGGCGGCCAAGTGTTTCTGACGACTACGCACCCCGAGTTCATCTTGCTCGAGCGAGATCGAGTCGACTTCCAAGTCGTCAGTGGCGTCGTTACTGGATGACCTTGGCGCCCTTGATGTAGTCGAGCTTGGGGAAGTTCTTGCTCAGGTACGCATTACCCTCGGCCTGCATGGCGCCTTGAGAGGGTCCACGTCCACGAGGGGCGCCCTCGCCGTAGCCTGAGTACAGGGCATCGACGGTCGTCATGTCTTTGACCTGCCCGAAGGGCGAAAACCCCATCCCGTCGAGCCGGGAGTTGTCGGTGAAGTTGATGAAGAACTGGGTTGTTCTCGAGTCGGGGCCAGAAGTCGCGAAAGACACCATGCCACGCGTGTTGCTGCCTTTGACCGGGTCGTCGGGGATTCGCTTCTCACGCCAGACGGCGTTCTGAGCTGGATCTCCGCTGATGCCTACTTGGGCCATGAACCCGTCGATCACGCGGAAGAAGGCAACATCGTTGTAGTAGCCGTTGTTCACGAGTTCGTAGAAGCGATCGACGCCGTTCGGCGACCAATCGCGGTGGACCTCGATCGCGATCGGCCCTTTGGTGGTGTCGAGCTCGACCGTGAACTGGTCGGGCGCTTGCGCTGGATCGTTAGGCAGGGTTGCCTCCTTCGCCTCCGCGGCGCTGTCTTCAGCAGGCGCGGCGCTAGTCGTTTCCTCGTTCTTAGAGCACCCACTCCAGAGGAGTGCTCCGACCAAAGTGCACAGAACAGCACGTCTCATGGGGCGTAACTTGGCAAGTTGGTTCGCGCGCGCAAGTGGCGTGGGCTCATCCGACGCGGGCGTCGCGCGACGACCTCACCCGTCGAAAAGCCCCCTGAGTTTACTGAGGAAGCTCGCTTGCTCGGCGTGGCCATCGCTGCCGATCTCTTCGCCGAGCTCGCTGATGAGCTTGCGCTGGCGTCGGCTGATCTCTCGCGGAACCTCGACCACGACGGTGACCAGTTCGTCCCCCTTGCCGTACCCGCCGTAGACCGGAATTCCTTTGCCGCGGAGCCTGAAGACTTTTCCGGACTGTGTCCCTGGAGGCACTTTCATGATGACTTTACCGTCGAGGGTGGGGACGTCGATGCTCGCGCCCAGGACCGCCTGGGGAAACGAGATCGGCACAGAGACCAAGATGTCGGCGCCTTCCCGTTCGAAGAGTGCGTGGCCTTTGACCGTGATGTGAATGTGCAGGTCGCCGCTCCCCCCGTCCCCATGCTCGCCGGCGCCGCGCACCGTTCGAACGGCTCCGTCCTGCACGCCGGCCGGGATCTTCACACTCATCGACTCCGCCCTTAACCGCGTGCCGTTGCCCTTGCACTCGTTGCACGGCGTGGGGATCTTCGTGCCTGTGCCTCGGCACCCATGGCAAGGTCGTGGCGCCGCGAAGAGTCCGCGCTGGTAGCGAACCTGTCCGCGCCCCTGGCATACGTTGCACTTGTGAACCGGCGTGCCGGGTTCGGCGCCGCTTCCGTTGCAAGTTTCGCACGAAGCCGGCCGGCTCACCTCGATCTTTCGTTCGATGCCGAGCGCGGCTTCCACGAACGAGATCTCGAGTTCGTACTTGAGGTCCCGTCCACCCCGTCGCTTGCGACGGCCGCCACTAAACACCTCGCCAAAGAGGCCTTCCAGGATATCGCTGACGGCGCCAAAGTCCCCGGACTCGAAGCCCGGGTTGGTCGTATCGAACGCACTGTGGCCGTGTCGGTCGTAGCGGCCGCGCTTGTCAGGGTCGCTGAGCACGGCGTAGGCCTCGGTGGCCTCCTTGAAGAGATCCTCGGCCGTCGCGTCGTCGGGATTCCGGTCCGGATGGTACTTCATCGCCAACGCCCGATACGCCTGCTTGATCTCGTTGCCAGATGCCGTCCGCGTCACCTCCAGAACCACATAATAGTCGCGTTTGCTCACGATTTTCGCAGTGTAGACGGGGCGCTCCCCCGCGCAAACCCCGTGGAAAACCGGGGCGATGTGTGGGAGGGAACTGGGGTGGCCGGGTCCGATCTAGAGTTCGAGGACGAAGATTTCGGTGAGCGCGTGGACGTCGTCCTGGTCCGCCGGGTCGCAGGGCTGAGCCGGGACCGCGCCAAGGTCCTCTTCTCGCAAGGCCTGGTTCGCGTCAACGGGGCCCGGGTCAAGAAGAGTCATCGTCTCCGTGCCGGGGACCGGATCACCGTCGCCGCCTTGCCAGAGGCGGTGGATTTCGACGCTGAGCCCGACGAGTCGACCGCGATCAGGGTCGTCGAAGAGACACGCGACTTTGTGATCGTCGACAAGCCCGTCGGTGTCCCGAGTCACCCTCTGGTCGCAGACGAAGTAGGCACGGTCGCCAACGCGCTTGTCGCCCGGTATCCGGAGATGCGCGGCGTTGGGTATCGCCGGCGCGAACCGGGGATCATCCACCGACTCGACAACGACACTTCGGGGCTCATCCTTGCGGCGCGACACATCGACGCCTTCGACGAGCTGGCCTCACTTCTTCGCCAGGGCAAGATCGACAAGCACTACCGAGCGACATGCGTCGGACTGGTTCAAGCGCCCCAAATGATCCGCACACCGATCGCGTCAGACCCGCACAACCACAAGAGGGTCCGAGCATGTCTCGACGCGAGAGAAGCGAAGCGACTCGGTGCTCAACCGGCGGTCACCGAGGTGTTGCGCAGTACACCCGATGCTGCCGGCTCCATCGTCGATGCAAGGGCCACAAACGCACGGCGCCACCAGGTACGCGTTCACCTCGCTTCGATCGGACACCCTCTTCTCGGAGATGCGCTCTACGGCGCGCCCATACACCCGACCGGGCATCATCACCTCGTCGCGAGCCGCATTGCCTTCGAGTGGGACGCCCGAACAGTCGACGTAAACATCTAATTTTACAAAGGAAATGGTTCCCAAAGCCGAAGGACGCGGTCTGTTCGTAGTACCTCCAGCGGAGTCGTACTTGGGGTTCTCTGCACTCAGCGGCGTGGTCGCTGGGTGCCGCGGTCGCGGCGCTTTGTGGCCTTGGGGCCCGGGGTCACCGATGCGCGCAGCTGGTCGATGCGGTCTCGGAGTCGCGCCGCCTTCTCGAACTCGAGTTCCTCGGCGGCGAGCAGCATCTCGCTTCGCAGCTCTTCGATCTTGGCCGGGACGTCGGCTGGGTCGCTCGGTTCTTCGCCAGCGCGCAGAATAGGAATCACCACGTAGTCGCCAGAGCCGGTCGACGGGTCCATCTCGAGTACCGCCTTCTTGACGGTGCGTGGCGTGATCCCGTGTTCGTCGTTGTATTCGTGTTGGCGCGCTCTTCTGCGCGCTGTCTCGTCGATCGCCCGTTGCATCGCGTCCGTGATGCGATCGGCATACATGATCACTTCGCCATTGGCGTTCCTTGCCGCGCGCCCGATGGTCTGGATGAGCGACCGCGGCGACCTGAGGAACCCCTCTTTGTCGGCGTCCAAAATGCCGACGAGAGACACCTCGGGTAGGTCCAGCCCCTCGCGCAAGAGGTTGATGCCCACCAGGACGTCGAACTCCCCTCGCCTCAAATCACGAAGAATTTCAACACGTTCGAGTGTGTCGACGTCGGAGTGGAGGTACCGGACCGACACGCCCAGTTCGCTGTAGTACTCCGTCAGGTCTTCCGCCATTCGCTTGGTCAACGTGGTGATCAGGATCCGCTCGTCGCGTGCGACCCGCGCGCGAATCTCGCTCAGCAGGTCATCGACCTGATGCTTGGTGGGTCGCACGTGCACTTCGGGGTCGAGCAATCCAGTCGGGCGAATGACCTGTTCGACGACGACTCCGCCCGTGTGTTCGATCTCCCAGTCGCCCGGTGTCGCGCTGACGTGGATCACTTGGCCGACGCGCTCTTCCCACTCTCGGAAACGAAGCGGCCGGTTGTCGAGTGCACTCGGTAAGCGGAAGCCGTGTTCGACCAACGTCTCTTTGCGCGAGCGATCGCCTTTGAACATCGCGCCGAGCTGCGGAACCGTGATGTGTGATTCGTCGAGAACCACAAGAAAGTCGTCTGGGAAGTAGTCGAGAAGGGTCGGGGGTGGCTCGCCCTCCTTCCGGCCTGACAAGTGCCGGCTGTAGTTCTCGATGCCATGGCAGAAACCCATCTGCTCCAGCATCTCGAGGTCGTAGAGAGTGCGCTGCTCAAGCCTCTGCTTTTCGAGCAGTTTCCCCTCGGATTCAAGCTTTGGGAGCCACTCGAGAAGCTCCTCGCGGATCGATTCGATCGCGCGTTTTCGGTGCTCGTCGGGCGTGACGTAGTGACTGCCCGGATAGACGCCGTATTGCTCGAGCTCTTCGAGCACTTTGCCGCGGGTCGGGTCGATCTCGACGATGCGCTCGATCTCGTCGCCCCAGTACTCGATGCGCACGGCGAGGTTCTCGGAGTGTGCGGGGAAGATCTCGACGACGTCCCCCCGAACACGGAACGTGCCACGGTGGAAGTCGATGTCGTTGCGTTGGTACTGAATGTCGACGAGGCGTCGGAGCAATCGGTCGCGGCGATACTCCTGGCCGACCTCGAGATTGATGAGCATCTCTTGGTACCACTCGGAAGAACCGATCCCGTAGATGCACGAGACGCTCGCGACGATGATCACATCGCGTCTCGCCAAGAGTGAGCGCGTCGCGCTGTGGCGCATGCGATCGACCTTGTCGTTGATGATCGCGTCCTTCTCGATATACGTGTCGGACGACGGGATGTACGCTTCGGGTTGGTAGTAGTCGTAGTAGCTCACGAAGTACTCGACCGCGTTCTCCGGAAACAGCTCTCGCATCTCGCTGTAGAGCTGGGCCGCCAGGGTCTTGTTCGGTGCGATGACCAGCGTGGGCCGGGCTGTCGCGGCGATGACGTTGGCGATGCTGAAGGTCTTGCCGCTGCCGGTGATCCCGAGCAGTACTTGGTGCTGATCGCCGCGGGCGAGGCCCTCGCGAAGTTCGTGGATCGCGGCAGGCTGATCGCCTTTCGGCTCCAATTCGCTCACCAAGTGCAGGTCCCTGGCCATCTGTGGAGGCTATCACCCCTTGAACCTCAGGAAAGTCGCCGTAGAAGCAGGCGATGGACGCCAAGCGTTTCTGGGACCTAACCACCGCGACCTCAGCGAGTGCCGCGCGACCCAACTTCGGGAACTTTCACCACGCGCGCACGAAGGATCCCGAGCGACCGCTCGAGCTCTACGAGTTCGAGGTTTGTCCCTATTGCCGGATCGCGAGAGAAGCGCTCTCGGCACTGAGTCTGGACCCGATCATCTATCCATGCCCCAAGGGGGGCACCCGGTTTCGGGAGAAGGTCAAACGAGAGGGAGGCCGCTACCAGTTCCCCTACCTTGTCGATCCGAATACCGGGATCGCGATGTACGAGTCGGCCGACATCGCGCGCTACCTGTTCCGGGAGTATGGAGCGGGCAGGACGCCCTGGTTCCTCGGTCAACGCGCCTTTGCGGTGTCGACCTCGATGTTGGCGTCTGGGTTTCGACCGCAACGGGGCAGGCATGCCGTCCCTTCGCGCGAGCCGGAGAAACTCCTCGAACTCTACTCCTACGAAGGTTCCCCGTTTTGCCGGATCGCGCGTGAGGCGCTTTGCGAGCTCGAGCTTCCACACCAGCTTCGGAACGTTCCACGCAGGAGCCCGTCGAGAGAGGCGTTCGTCGCACGGTCGGGCAAGATGCAGGTGCCGTACTTGATCGACCCGAACAGGGGCGTCGAGATGTTCGAGTCCGCAGAGATTCGCGCCTACCTGTACGACACTTACGCGGTTTGAAGAGCCGCTAAACCATTGAATTTATTGATTTTTGCGTGCGAAGTCAGCAGCGAAGGAGACGAGCTTCTCGACACCTGATGGCTCCATCGCGTTGTACATCGACGTACGGATTCCGCCGACCGAGCGATGCCCCTTGATCCCGACCATGCCGTGCTCGGCAGCCTCGGCAATGAACTGTTTCTCGAGCTCTTCGGTGGGTAAGCGGAACACGGGATTCATCACCGATCGCGAGGCGACTTCGACGGGGCACCGAAAGAAGCCGGGATTGTCGTCGATCAAGCCGTAGATCATCTCGGCCTTCTGACGGTTGCGGGCCTCCATCGCGGGCGCGCCCCCTTGGGCCTTCACCCATCGGAGCACGTTGCGCACCATGTACACTGGGAACGTCGGGATGGTGTTCTGGAGTGAGTCTCCGGCCAAGATCGTCTTGTACCGAAAGATGATCGGAATGGTATCGGGGCTTCTTTCGCAAAGGTCTTTGCGGATGATCAGTACCGTGATTCCCGATGGCCCGAGGTTCTTCTGCGCACCCGCGTAGATCAGGCCGAACTTCGAGACGTCGAGCGGCCTCCACAGGATGTCGCTCGACATGTCTGCAACGAGCGGCACATCACCCGTATCTGGGTATTCGTGGAACTGCGTGCCCGCGATCGTGTTGTTGCTGGTCATGTGCACGTACGCGGCGTTCGGGTCGAGCTCGAGCTCCGCTTGGGTGGGGACCCGGGTGTAGCTTCCATCGACCTCGCCGGTCCCCGCCACGCGTGCCTGACCGGTCACCTTGGCTTCGGCGAGTGCCTTCTTGCTCCAGGTGCCCGTCATGATGAAGTCGGACGACTGGCCTGGGCCACGCAAATTCATAGGCGCCAACGCGAACTGGCCGGTCGCGCCGCCCTGCATGAAGAGCACTTCGTGGCTTTCCGGAATGTCGAGAAGCTCGCGGAACAGCGCCTTCGCCTCTTCGTGAACCTTCGCGTAGGGCGCGCCCCGATGGCTGTGCTCGACCAGCGACATGCCGGTCCCTTCGTGATCGAGGAACTCGTTCTGGGCGTACTCGAGAACCGACAACGGGAGGGTCGCGGGTCCTGCGCTGAAGTTGATGACTCTAGGCATAGGCGGCGGAGCCTAGCCCTGGTTCGGTGGGGCGCAAGCCACGTGATCGCCACTTGTCGAATCCCCAAAACAACGGATATGTAGCGCCTGGAGGTAGGTCATGGTCGAAGAAGCAGAGACGGTGAAGCGGGCATCGCGAGGCGGAATCGCCTTCGGAGTGCTCGTGGTGTTGATGGGCATTCTGGCAATCGCCCTGCCCTTGATGGGCGGTCTCGCGATCACTGCAATCGTCGCCGCGGTGCTTGTCGTGTCCGGGGTGTGCCAAACCGTGTTTGCATTCAGCGCACCGACGTTTGGGCGTGGTCTTCTCGCGTTCCTGTTCGGTGGGATCACGGCGGTGGGTGGAATCGTCGTGTTCCAGCATCCGGCCTTCGGACTCGCCACCCTCACGATTGCGGTCATCGCCTATTTCATCGTCGACGGGATCTACCATGTGATCGCGTTCTTTCAGCTCAGCGGAGAGGAAGGGCGCGGCTGGCTGCTCTTCGGCGGGATCGTCTCGCTCGCGCTCGCGGCGATGCTTTGGGCGGACTTTCCGTCGTCCGCGGAGTGGGCGATCGGGCTCTTGGTCGGCATTCGCCTGTTGATGACGGGGTGGACGATGATCATGCTTGGCGGTCTCGCGAACGCAGCGGCTTCGCGCGCCGGCTGACGGTCGAGTTGCGCAGTCAACCGTCGCGGCTATACGAACGGCCGACCACGGGGTTGTAGCTCAGTTGGGAGAGCGCCGCGTTCGCAATGCGGAGGTCAGGGGTTCGATTCCCCTCAGCTCCACCACCCTAGAAAACCAGGCAAAAAGTACGAGTTGGCGCTCCGTGTCTCGGGCCTCTACCTTGTTCGTATGAGGCAGGGGATGCGACGGATGGTCACCATCGCGTTAGCGGTCATGACCGTGGTTCTAGGCGCGGGTCCGGGCGAGACTCGTGCGCAGAACGGTGGCGACGATGCGGCCGCGCGCGAGTTCTTCGAGCGTGGGCGCGTGGCGTTCGAGGGCGCAGACTATGAACGCGCACTCGTCTACTTTCGACACGCGTATCGCTTGAGTGAGCGCCCCGAGCTTCAGTACAACATCGGCGTCGCGGCGGACCGCCTCCAGCGAGAGGACGAGGCGCTTGAAGCCTTCGAGAGCTACCTCGCCAACACGAAGTCGCCGACGAGGGCGGCTGAAGTCGAGGAACGCATCGCAGCGTTGCGAGCTTCGATCGAAGAGACAGACGCGACCGAGCGCGCACTCGTGGATGCAACCATCGAGAGCCGCGCCGACGATCCGCCGCTCTCGCGGGGCGACCGTACGCATCTTCCTGCGTCCGCGATTGCCGGGGGTTCCACGTTGGCGGCTGTTGGATTGGCGGGTGTCGCCGCGATGGCTGTTGGCCTCGCTCGCGACGGCTCTTGCTCGGAGACTTCAGGCGTCGAGTGCACCACGGAACGATCGGCGACGGCCTGGACCGCGGCATACGGTGCGCTTGGGTTTGCGGCCTTGGCAGGAAGCGCGACCTGGTTCGCGATCAGCGCGAAGCGTGCGAAGGAACGGCACCGCGACTTAACGTGGGGACTCTCTCCGACTGGCCTGATGGTATCAGGAAAGTTCTAGAGGGAATCAAATGTGATAACATTCGGGCGGCCTGAGTACGACCTCTAGCGTCACGGCATGAGGCCGCGGATGATCGGCTCGAGCGCTTCAGCGAGAATCGCATCGTCGTCGGTATGGGGCGTCTCGACGATGGTCACGTCGGGGAGATAGTCGGCCAACACATCCAGGTTCGAGTCACGGCTGAGATCGCTCGGCATCGGTCTTGGGTCGTTGAGTACCACGGCCCGAAGCTGCACACCTCGTCGCTCCAAAGCTTCTGCGGCGGTCAGCGTGAAGGACTGGACGCCCAGCTCGTTGGCAGCCACGAGAATCGCGGGGAACGCAAGCGCGGCGATCAGGTCAACCGCCATCTGCGTTTCGTCGATCGGCACGAGCACACCGCCCGCGCCTTCCACCAACGCGAAGTCGGACTCCGCCGCGAGATCGCGGATGCGTGTTGCAAGCGCGCTGACCGGGCCGACCGTCGGGCCGCCTCTCTTCTCCACGGCGTAGGGCGCGAGCGGCTCACGCGCACGATAGAGACCTGACGCCGACGCGAGCATGGGGATCCCGCATGCCGTCGCCAACGCGTTCGCGTCCAGGGGCTCCGGGTCGCACCCAGTTTCGATTGGCTTGATCGCGGCGACGCGGTGTCCGCGGGACACGAGCGCGGACGCCAGCGCGCAGGCCACGCGAGTCTTGCCGACTTCGGTTCCGGTCGCGGTCACGAATACGCCTTGCATGCCGTCGCCTTACTTAGATCGGGACAACCCCGCAAACGCATCGATCGCGCGAGCGATGTGTTCCGGGGTGTGGGTCGCCATCGGCGTCAAACGAAGCCTGGCCGAGCCTGGGGCGACGGTGGGAGGTCGAATCCCTTGAACGAAGACCCCGCGGTCGAGGAGCGTGGCGGACAGCGACATGACCTCGTCATTCGCACCGATCATGACGGGGAGGATCTGGCTCTCGCCCTCCATGACCTCGAACCCGGCGTCGTGCAGGCCTCGACGGAGTTGTACGGCGTGGTCGAGAAGGGCTCTTCGCGCTTCCGACGCGCCCCTCACGAGTTCGACGGCGCGGCGTGCCGCCCGGGCAAGCGACGGTGGGGGAGCGGTCGAGAACACGTAGCTCCTGGCGCGATTTCGAACCAAATCGACTACCTCGGCAGGCCCCGCCACAAAGGCGCCTGCACCGCCGAACGACTTCCCGAGGGTGCCGATCAGCACGTCCGGCACGACTTCGCGGGCAGCGCATAGCCCCCTGCCCTCGGGGCCGAACACCCCAAGGGCATGCGCTTCGTCGACCATCAGTCCGGCCTCGGATTGCGTCGCCAGCTCCGAGAGCTCTTCGACGGGCGCGAAGACGCCGTCCATCGAGAAGAGCGAGTCGGTGACGATCATGGCGCGGCGGGCGTCGCCGCGGTGCCGGCGAAGGAGAGACCTGAGGTCGTCGAGATCGCGGTGCCGATAGACGTGGACCTCGGCTCTCGAGAGGCGGCAGCCATCGATGAGGCTCGCGTGGTTCAAGGCGTCGCTGTAGACCTGGTCTCCGGGACCGACGAGCGCTTGGATCGCACCCACGTTCGCGGCGTATCCACTCGAGAACAGGACGGCGTGGGGCGTACCGACGAAGTCGGCGAGCGCCTCCTCGGTTTCGTGGTGGGCATCCATCGATCCCGTGATCAATCGGGACGCTCCGCTTCCAAACCCATCGTCGTGATCAGCGGCGGCGACCAGCTCTGGGTGCGCCGCCAGGCCGAGATAGTTGTTGGAACAAAAGCAGAGGACGCGCCGGCCGCTGAGGTCGATCTCCGGGCCTTGGGGGCCCTGGACCCTTGGCGGATGGCGACGGAGGCCGAGGCGTTCGAGCTCAGCGAGCGCTTCGCGAATATGGGCCTTGAACCCCACGTGGCGTTTCTAGGCCGGCTCGAAAGTGGGGTCAAATCGGGGTGCCGAGCGACAGATGCCCGGAGATACACGGCAAATGGGGAATCGGTGGCGGTGTTTCACGTGAAACGTTCTGCGCACGAGGGGCCACTCCGTGGACGTTCGATGGGGCATGTTTCACGTGAAACATCGTCGGAGGCCCCGCCGCAGATGGCCCGCCTCCCGAGACCCTCGTGTCCCGGAGACCGCGGCTAGAGCCTGAGCTCACCGCGCACGTCGTCCCCAAATGCGCCTTCGACGGACTCGAGCGCCGCTCGGACCTCTTCATCGCCCTTCGGCGGCAACGTCACCTCGAGATGCGCGATCAGGTCCCCTCGAGGCTTGCCCTTGGGTTCAATTCCCTTTCCTCGAATCCGGAGCTTCGAGCCGCTTTGCGAGCCCGCGGGGACCGCCAGAGTCACATTCCCATCGGGCGTCGGGACGCTCACCTTGGCTCCTGCGTACGCCTCCAGCGGCGTGACCGGGACTCGGACGTGAAGCTGCTTGCCCCGCATCGAGAAGAACGGATGCTTCCGTACTTTCACCTCGAGGACCAGGTCTCCCTTCGGCCCGCCGTAAGCTCCAGGGCTCCCCTGACCCTTGAGCCGGATCTTCCCGCCGTTCTTGACCCCCGCAGGGATCCGGACCTTCAGCGTCCGTTCGGGACCCTCCGAGGAACGGAGCGCGAGCTCTTTGGTGCACCCGAGTGCCGCGTCCCGAAAGTCGATCGTCACTTCGGAGACCAAATCCCGGCCGGCGGCAGGCGCTCGAGCGTACGCGCTCGCAGCACCTCC
>JBCCEK010000030.1:0-30396 GCA_039030295.1 Myxococcota bacterium
CCAACCAGGGTGGCGGTCCGGCGGCTCCGGGCGGCGGCCGCCGCGGTCGGCGATCGGAAAGGCGCGCGATCCATTGCGTTCTCCCGCCCGAAGCCGCGGCACGGGAGTTGCTTCGGGATCGGCGTGCTCCCCTTCATTGCCGCAGGCTGGGTCATCGGGTTGGCCGTTGGCGGCGAGCTGCAAACGCACGCGACGGTCATCCTGGGCGTCGTGGCGTCCGCGTCCGCGTTGGCGCTCGGGCGGCACGGAGCGGGCCTTCGAGCCCGGCTTTGGCACCCAATCCTTGGGGTGCTGGCGTTTGGCGCCGGTGTCGGGGTTTCGCCGGATCGCACTCCCGCATGCCGAGCCACCGGCGAAGTCCGCGTCGAAGGCATGGTGGAACGCGTTCGTTACGGGCCCGACGAGGCCGACGTCTTCATCGGTGTCATCGCTGGCCGCGACGCCAGTGATCAATCGATCGCCGCCGGAACCAAGCTGCGGTTGCGCCTGCCCTTCGAGCGGGCGCCCCCACGGGGCAGCATCGTCCGGTTCGACGGCCGGCTTCGGCCTGGCACGTTTCTTCGGAACGCGTCCATCCACCCGCTGCGCACCCACGGCCGAGAGATCTGCTGGGCGCGCACGGTCGGGGAACAGGGCGTCGAAGTGCTGGCTTCGTCGCGATGGCGTCGTGCGATCGCCGAGGTCCGCGCCAGCGTAAGACGACGGCTCCGCGCCGGCCTCCCGCCGGACGTATCCCCAATCGCGCGCGCACTCGTGCTCGGAGACGGCGGCGCCCTTCCCTATGAGCAGCGGCGCACGATCGCATCCGTCGGGCTCGCGCATCTGTTCGCGGTCTCGGGGATGCACATCGCCCTGGTCAGCGGAACCTTGGTCACGGCCCTCGGCTGGGCCCTTCGAGGCACGACCCTTCGCATCGCGCCCTCGCGGATCGCCGCAGCCCTCGGGGTGCCGCTCACCCTCCTGCATGCGTGTATCGCGGGGGGTGCGCCAAGCGCCTGGCGGGCTGCGATCACGGCCGCGATCACTTGGTCGCTCGTCGCCATGGGCCGCCGCGCGTCCGCGCCCGCCGTCACCGCCTCCGCGGCCATCTTGTTGTCAGCGCCCGATCCCGGGCTCGCCACGCGCCCGGCGTTCTGGCTCTCGATCGTCGCGACCAGCGCGATCCTAGGCGGCCACCGGGTCGAGGATGGACGCTGGCGACGCCTCCGTGGTGCGTCCCGCGTCAGTGCCCGAACGTTGGTCGCCACGGCGCCACTCGTGTGGTGGTGGTTCGGAGGGGTCCCCTTGATCGGCTGGCTCACGAACATCGTTGTCTTGCCGCTGGGCACGCTGGTAGTCATCCCCCTCGCGCACACGTATGCGGCGTTCGCTGAGGTCCCCTTCGTCGGCCAGACGATCGCGACTGGTCTCATTCACAGCAGTCGTCTCCTCGTCTGGGTGTGCGAGACCCTGGCGCCCCTCGCAGTCGCTCAGAGCCTCCCACCCCTCAGCCCTGTTCAAGGCGCTGCGGTGACGCTCGGGTGCGTGGCTTGGCTCACGCGGTCGAGCCTTCGCGCGCGCATCGCGGTCCTCATCGCCACGGCCGCGGTGTGGGGCGTCGCCGAAGCCGCCATCCATGCCGATCGCGCGAGCGACTCCCTGCGGGTCTCGTTCATCGACGTCGGCCAGGGCGACGCGATCCTGGTCGAGTTCCCCGACGGAAGCCTCGGCGTGGTCGACACGGGGCCCGGCGGCCGGCACCCCGCCGCGCGTGAGATCCTCCGCATCCTTCGAGAGCGCCGCCGAACACGGATCGACCGGCTGATCATCACGCACGGGCATCCCGACCACGACGGCGCCCTCCCCGCCCTGCTCGATGCCGTGGAGATCGGAGAACTATGGCTCAACGGGCAGCGACTGGCTGAGGAGACCGACGGACGCTTGCAAGGCCTGGTTGAACGCGCCGAGCGGAGCGGGACACGGGTGCGCTTCGCGCCGTCGCTGTGCGGGCCTCCGCACCGATTTGGTTCGGCAACGCTGGAGGTCGTCTGGCCTTGTCCGCGCTACGACCCCGCCCTCGACCTCAACGACAACTCGATGACGCTGTCGCTCCGCTTTCGAGGGCGTCACATCCTGTTGACAGGCGATCTCGAATCGCAAGCGGAGCAAGCGCTCCTCGGCCGCGGCGCACTCGGTCGCGCCGACGTCCTCAAGGTCGCCCATCACGGATCGCGGACGTCGACCACAACTGCGTTCGTCGACACCGTCCAACCGCATGTCGCCGTGATCAGTGCGGGCGTCGGAAACTGGTACGGCCATCCGAGTTCCGACGTCTTGGCGCGGCTCGCCGCTGCGGGCGCCACGGTGTACCGCACCGATCTTCATGGAGGAGTGACCGTCACCGTCGACGACCACAGCCTTCAGGTCGAAACCTGGAGCAGGCGGCGCCTGGTCCTCCCGCCCCGAACCCCGTAGGCGGCGCGCGCGGCCCGCTGGCTGGACGACGGGGCCTGTCGAACCGAGCGCCAAACCGACCCATGCGAGGGTGAATCTAGTCGCCGAGCGTCTTCTCGTAGACGCGGTAGGTCTTGTAGACCTCGGCCCGCATCCCTCGGATACCGGTGTTGATGAGACGGTTGTCTTCGAGGGTCCAGCCGAGTTCGGCCCAGTCGTACCCCGCTTTGATTCCTCGTCTTGCCACCTCGGCGTAGAGCGCCGTCGAGAGCGGCGCAAAGCGCCGCGATCCGCGCAGTTTTTTTCGGATGCCAAGAAGCATCAAACGGGCCGACTTCACCCCGGTCACCTTGAGCCGCCACAAGAGCTTGATGACGTTGATCAGATTGAGTCTCCCCTTGAAGTCGCGGGTGGCCTCATTGACGTTGGGCAGGCAAACGCACATCGCCACCGGCTCCCCATCGACCTCGACGAAGAACGAGATCCGCGGGTCGATGATCAGCGCCAAATCTTGGGCCATCTTCTTCGCCTCGCCGTCGGTCGACGGGACGAACCCCCAGTTGTCTTGCCAAGCGTCGTTGAAGATCTCGAGCAACTGGCCGATCTCTCGCTTGAGCTCCCGAGGCCGAATCGACCGAAACGTCACGTCCGGCATCTCATCGATGCTGGTCCAGGCTTTCTTCGCGCGGGGGGGCGGCGGTTCCACGTTGTACTTCCAGCCCCAGAGGTCTTTGGCCTTCACAAAGCCCGCTCCCTCGGCAAGCGCGCTCTGATAGGGTCGATGGTGCGCGCACATCAGGACGGGCGGTGCATCGAAACCATCGACGAGCATCCCAGACTCTTCGTTGATCGAGAGCGAGAACGGGCCCCGCACGACCGCCATCGCGCGCTTGGCGAGCCACTCTTCGGCGTGGCCTACGAGGGCGTTCGCCACGTCTTGATCGTCGATCGTGTCGAAGAAGCCGAAGAAGCCTGTATCGTCGTTGTACCGACGGAGGTGCTCGTGATCGATCTGCGCGGAGATCCGACCGACCAGCTTGCCATCTCGTGTGGCCGTGAAGAGCGCACACTCCGCGTGGTCGAAGAACGGGTTTTTCTTGGGCGACAGCCGATCACGGATCTCCATCTGAAGCGGCGCGATCCACGCCGGATCGTCGCGGTAGACCTCGTATGCCACCTGCACGAAGTCGTCGACGTCCTCGCCGGGGGTGTGCTGCCGGATCTCGATGCTCATACCTTGAGCGGACCCACCATCTCTTCGGGCTTGATCGCCGCATCGAACTCTTCGCCGGTCAGCAGGCCGAGCTCGATGGCGGCCTCGCGGAGCGTGGTCCCGTTCTTGTAAGCGTGCTTGGCCACCTTCGCGGCGTTGTCATAGCCGATCTTCGGATTCAGGGCCGTGACCAGCATGAGTGACCTCCGCAGCTTGTCATCGATGGTGTCGAGGTTCGGCTCGATGCCCACCGCACAGTGGTCGTTGAAGCTCTTGGCCGCGTCACCGAGCAACCGCACAGATTGAAGAAGGTTGTACGCCATCACGGGCTTGTACACATTGAGCTCGAAGTTCCCTTGCGAGCCGGCGACCCCGAGCGTGGCGTCGTTCCCCATGACCTGGGCACACACCATGGTCAACGCCTCACACTGGGTCGGGTTGACCTTGCCGGGCATGATCGAGCTCCCCGGTTCGTTCTCCGGAATCCGAATCTCGCCGATCCCTGAGCGCGGCCCTGACGAAAGCCACCGGACGTCGTTAGCGATCTTCATCAACGCCGCGGCAAGCTGCTTGAGTGCGCCACTCGTCCCCACGAACGCGTCGTGGCCGGCCAGCGCAGCGAACTTGTTGGGCGCAGTGATGAAGTCTTTGTGGGTCAGCTCGGCGATCTTCGCCGCAACCCGGGGGGCGTACTCGGGATGCGTGTTGAGACCCGTGCCCACCGCCGTGCCTCCAAGCGCCAGTTCCCGAAGTTGCGGAAGGGTCGCATTGACGGCCGCAAGCGCGTGGTCAATTTGCGCCACCCAGCCGCTGATCTCTTGGCCGAGCGTGAGCGGGGTCGCGTCCTGAAGGTGCGTCCGACCAATCTTGACGATGTCCTTGAAGGCATCCGACTTCTCCGCGAGCGTGTCACGGAGCTCACGAACCTTCGGCAACAGATGATCTTCAATCTGGGTCACCGCCGCGATGTGCATGGCCGTCGGAAACGTGTCGTTCGAGGACTGGGACCGATTCACGTGGTCATTCGGGTGCACGGGCTTCTTCGATCCCATCTCGCCACCGGCAAGCTCGATGGCGCGGTTCGAGATCACCTCGTTCACGTTCATGTTCGACTGCGTCCCCGAGCCGGTCTGCCACACGAGCAGGGGGAAGTGGTCATCGAGCTTCCCGTCGATGACTTCGTCGGCGGCCCGGACGATCAGGTCGCAGAGGTCTGGCTCGAGATTGTCGAGCTCGCGGTTGGTGAGCGCCGCGGCCTTCTTCAGGATGCCGAAGGCTCGCACGATCTCGGCCGGCATCGTCTCGGTGCCGATCTTGAAGTTGTGCCGCGAGCGCATCGTCTGTGCCCCGTAGTACTTGTCGGCGGGCACCTCGATCTCGCCCATCGAGTCTGTTTCCACACGCGTTGCCATGAGACCTCCGCGGCGACCCTTACCGCGTCCGCGCGCTGATGTCGATTCGTCGCCCGCCCCTCCGCCGGACTCCGACAGGCCACACCTCGGATACGGATGCGGAACTCGACCAGTAGCACGGGTCGAGCCCAAGGAGCGCGCGGCGATTGAGCGGCCCTTGTCGCCCCAGGCGAACATCCCTATGCCTGTGCCATCGAATCCCCGGACACCATCGCCATCACCGGAGCCACCGGCTTCGTGGGCCGGCACGTCATCGAGCGACTGCTCGCGGAGCCTGACGTTCGGCTTCGGTGCCTCGTCCGTCCGACGAGTGATGTGAGTCATCTTCGCGGGCACGAAGGGCGCATTGAACTCGTGCGCGGCGACGTCGTTCGCGGCGAGGGCCTTAGGGGGTGGGCCGAGGGCGCATGGGGTGTCATCAACCTCGCCGGATACCGTGACTTCTGGTCGAAGAGGCGCTCGCTCTACTACGACCTGAACTACACCGGCGCCGAGCGCGTGTTCCGTGCTGCACTCGCGGCGGACGTGAAGAAACTGGTCCAGGTCAGCACTCCACTCGCGTATGGCATGCCGAACGAGCTGCCGTTCAACGAAGACACCCCACCCGGCCCGCACCCAAGCGACTACGCGCGCAGCAAGTACTTGGCAGACGAGCTGGCGTGGAAGCTCCACCGCGAAGAGGGCCTCCCCCTCACAGCCGTCCATTTGGCGGCGGTCATCGGGGCGGGGGACCCGTGTCCCACCATGGAGGTGGAGCGCGCGCTGAACAAGAGGCTCCCCGCATTGGTTGGCGCCGACACGACCTACACCTACGTCCACGTGCGCGACGCCGCCGAAGCCATCGTCCGCGCGCTCCTTTCACCACGATCGCTCGGTCGGCGCTACCTCATCGGCACCGAGCGAGCGACCACGCGCGAGTACTTCACCATCATCAGCGAACTCGCCAACGTCCCCGTTCCGCGCATCAACCTCCCGGAGGCCCCTTTGATCCCCATCGCGCGTGCGCTCGAGCGCCTCTCCGCGCTCACGGGCAAACGGGCCGCCCTCCCCGTCGACATCCTCAAGACGACGGCCGCCGGGTCACTGCTGTTCGACGGCTCGCGGGCCAAAGACGAACTCGCCATGGAGTACACACCCCTCCGCCAAGCACTTCAGGAAGCCATCGACGAGATTCGGCTTCGTCCGTAGACCGTCACGACGACGGCCGGCCGATCCCGAGACGGCACACTCGTCGATGAGGAGGTCGGGCGGGCAAATCTTCGGAACCGCGGCCCGGACTGGCCCGGGGCTCCTTGTGCGTGTAGACCTCGGGGGGCCGATCAGGCCTACGTGGAGAACGACGATGAGTAAGAAGGCATGGGGCGGACGCTTCGCCGAAGAACTCGATGCAATCGCGGCGCGATTCAGCGCCAGCGTCGACGTCGACAAGCGCCTCGCACCGGAGGACATCGAAGGCTCGATCGCCCACGTTCAGATGCTCGCCGCGCGCGGCATTCTATCGAAGGCCGACGCAGAGCAGATCACCAACGGTCTCCAAACGATCCGTGAGGCGATCGCGCGTGGAGAGTTCGCCTGGGACGCGGACAAAGAGGACGTCCATATGAACATCGAGGCGGCGCTCACGGCCGCCATCGGCGACGCAGGCGGCCGGCTTCACACCGCTCGAAGCCGAAACGACCAAGTCGCCACCGACATGCGGCTCTGGACCCGCAACGCCTGCCACGCCACCGCCAAGGACATCGATGCGCTTCTCGGCGTGCTCGCCGACCAAGCCGACGCCCACGTCGATTTCCTGTTGCCAGGCTACACCCACCTGCAGCGCGCCCAACCCACGCGGCTGGCTCACCACCTCTTGGCTTGGGCGCAGATGCTCGAGCGGGACCGCAGCCGACTCATCGACGCCGCCAACCGGATGAACGAGTCTCCACTTGGGAGCGCCGCCCTCGCCGGGACCACGTTTCCGATCGATCGCGATGCCACCTCCGAGGCACTTGGCTTCGAACGGCCCACTGCAAACTCGCTCGACGCCGTCGGAGACCGTGACTTCTTGCTCGAAGCCGTCGGCACACTGGCGATCTGCTCGGTGCACCTCTCCCGAATCGCCGAGGAGCTCGTGCTTTGGTCGAGCCAAGAGTTCGGGTTCGTGCAGATGAGCGACGCCTTTACCACCGGCTCGTCGATCATGCCGCAAAAGAAGAACCCGGACATGCCCGAGCTCGTTCGCGGCAAGACGGGCCGAGTGGTCGGTTCCTTGATCAACCTCTTGGTGATGCTCAAGGGGCTTCCGCTCGCGTACAACCGTGACCTCCAAGAAGACAAGGCTCCGACCTTCGATGCGTTCGACACGGTCCGCGACTGCCTCGCCGTCCTGACCGGCGCGATCGAGACCGCCACCTTCGACAAGGCGCGGATGGCCGACGCACTCGGCGCTGGGTTCCTCGACGCCACCGAGGTCGCGGATTGGCTCGCCTCGCACGGGGTTCCCTTTCGAGAAGCCCACCACGTGGCGGGCGCCCTCGTGCAGCAGGCGCACGAGGCCGGCAAGACACTCCGCGAGCTCACCCTCGAGCAGTATCAGGCCGCTCACCCCGCGTTCGATGCGACGGTCTTCGACGCCCTCGACATGGAAACTGCAGTCGAGCGACGCGACGTGCCCGGGGGGCCGGCTCGTGCGCGGGTGCAGGAGGCCATCGCTTCCTTGCGGGGTCGACTCGAGGCGCGCCAAGGCTCATAAGGCACCGCGATGGCCGACACGATCCCGGATTCCGAGTGGTTCTCGTACCGAGACGGCACCCTCGTCTGCGAGCAGGTGCCACTCCGCGAGATCGCCGACGCGGTCGACACGCCGGCCTTCGTCTATTCGGGCGCAGCGATCGACGCCGCGTATCGCGCCATCGACGATGCGCTCGATTTCGCGCCGCACCTGATCGCCTATGCCGTGAAGGCCAACGGCAATCTCTCGGTGTTGGCACGGCTCGCCTCGCAGGGATGCGGCGCTGACATCGTCTCCGAGGGCGAGCTTCAGCGGGCGCTCAAGGCCGGCTTCGCCCCCGGGCAGATCGTCTTCAGCGGGGTCGGCAAGCGCCGGAACGAGATCCTCGCCGCCGCCAAAGCGGGCGTCCGTGCGATCCACGTCGAGAACGAGCAAGAGCTCGACGTGATCGAAAGCGTCGCCGCAGAGGTGGGGCGCCCCCTGGCGATCGGACTACGCGTCAATCCTGACGTCGACGCCCAAACCCATCCTTACATCGCGACCGGGCTCCACGAGTCGAAGTTCGGCCTTTCGATCCCACGGGCCGAAGGCGTACTGCCTAGAATCCTCGAGAGCGAGCACCTGAGGCTCGAAGCCGTCGCTTGCCACATCGGTTCGCAGCTGGGCTCGCCGACCCCGCTCGAAGAGGCCGTCACGATCCTCGGCCGCTTCGCCAAGTCATGCATCGACCGAGGCGCCGCCCTCCAGGCCATCGATGTCGGCGGAGGCTGGCCGATGGCGTACGGCAACGAAGCCGACGATTACCCTTCGCCTCGAGCCTTCGGCGACGCGATCCGGAGAGGCCTCGACGCTGCCGATGTGCTGCAACCCGACTTGAGAATCGTGACCGAGCCAGGCCGAGCCCTGGTCGGCGACGCCGGCGTACTCCTGACCCGCGTCCTCTATACGAAGGATCAAGGAGGGCATCACTTCGTGATCGTGGATGCGGCGATGACCGAACTCATCCGCCCGGCACTCTACGGCGCGTACCATGCGATCATGCCGGTCACCGAGCCCGCCGCCGATACAACGCTCACCGAAGTCGACGTCGTCGGCCCGGTCTGCGAGTCAGGGGACTTCATCGCGAAAGGGCGCGCGCTCCCTCCCCTTGCCTCGGGCGACTTGGTTGCCATTCGCGGGGCAGGCGCGTACGGACGAGAAATGCAGAGCATGTACAATGCCCGACCTCTTCCCGCTGAGGTGTTGGTCGACCAAGGCCGGTCTCGCGTCATCCGTCGGCGCAGTGGCCCGGAAGCCCTTTGGCTTGGAGAGGATCTGGCGTGAGCGGCATCACCATCGTCGGCACGGGCCGCTACGTACCAGGCGAACCCGTCACCAACGACGCGCTGTCCCGCGTCATGGAGACGAGCGACGAGTGGATTCAGGCGCGCACCGGCATCAAGCAACGCCACTTCGCGCGCGACGGCCAAGGGGCAAGCGACCTTGCGGTCGAGGCGTCGAAGCGCGCCATCGCCGACGCCAACCTCGAGGTGTCTGACATCGATTACATCATCTTTGCCACGATGACGCCCGACTACTTCTTCCCAGGCTCGGGGCCGCTCCTCGGTGCCAAGCTCGGCATCAGTGGTGTCCCAGCGCTCGACATCCGGCAGCAATGCGCGGCCATTCCCTACGCGCTTCAGCTCGCCAATGGGCTCGTCCAAAGCGGCGCCGCCAAGACGATTCTCTTGGTGGGGGCGGAGGCTCACGCCGGCTTCATGCCCTGGACCGACTGGGACGTGGTCCGTTCGGAGTCGGACGCCACGGTCTCACCCGAAGCGTTCGAGCGTGCGACACGACATCGGGGGCTCGCGGTCATCTTCGGCGATGGTGCCGGCGCGATGGTGCTCCAAGACAGTGGCGACCCGGACCGCGGCTTCATGGGCGCGGAGCTCCACAGTGACGGCGACTCGTATGGCCACCTCTTCGTCGACGGGGTGGGTTTTCGCAACGTTCCGTACGTCACCGAGGAAACGCTCCGAGCTGACGCGCACATCCCCCAGATGCGCGGCCAGGCGCTCCTCAAGAAAGCGGTCCGCACCCTGAGCGCCACGGTGAACTCGATCTGCGAGTCACACAGCCTCGCCAAGAGCGACATCGACTGCTTCATCGCGCACCAAGCGAACGACCGCATCAACCGGGCCGTCCGCAGCGCCCTGAAGATCGACCCCGAGCGCATCCCGTCGAACATCGCCCGCTACGGAAACACGTCGGCCGGAACCATCGGCATCCTGACCGACGAGCTACGCCGCGAGGGGCGCATTCAAGAAGGCGACCTTCTTTGCTTCTTGGCACTCGGGGCCGGCCTGAACTGGGGCGCCGCGCTGCTTCGGCTGTAAGCGGCCCTCGGCTTGGCGCCCTAGACCGGTCTAGCCGCGAAGCACGTCGGGCCGTTCGCCGATCTTCGGTCGGATGACGCCTCGCTCCGTGTAGATCGCGTCGACGAGATTGGCCGGCGTGACGTCGAACGCTGGGTGCCGGCAGGGGATACCCTCCGCGACGAGTGTCGTATCTCCGATCCGCGCTACCTCGTCGCGTCCTCGCTCTTCGATCGGGATGTCGGCTCCGCTCGCGGCATGAAGGTCGACGGTGCTCCACGGGGCAGCCACCGTGAACGGAACTTCGTGGTGATTCGCGAGTACCGCCACCGGGTACGTGCCGATCTTGTTGGCAACATCGGAGTTCGCGGCGATGCGGTCGCTGCCAACGACCACCATGTGAACATCCCCGCGTTGGATGAAGTGACCGGCCATGCCGTCGGTGATGACCTCGACCGGAATGCCATCCTGATGAAGCTCCCACGCGGTCAGGCGAGCACCTTGGAGATACGGTCGAGTCTCGTCTGCCAGGACGGTGATGTTCTTGCCTTGCGAATGCGCCGCGCGAATCACACCAAGCGCGGTCCCGTATCCGCCCGTCGCCAGCGCGCCCGCATTGCAGTGAGTCAGCACCACGGCACCCTGGGGAACGTCTTTCGCGCCAAGCTCCCCCATCCGACGACACGCGGCCACGTCCTCGCGGTGAATCGCCTCCGCTTCCGCCAACATCCCCGGAAAACGGTCGTCGCGCGGAAGCTCCGAGACCTCGCCTGCTTTGCGTGACATCCGCGCGATCGCCCAGCCGAGGTTCACGGCGGTCGGGCGTGTCTGATTCAAGATTCGGCCTGCCGTCCCGTTCGCCACGAGAAACATCGTGGCGTCGCCGTCCTCGGCCTTGGCAAGGAGCGCCAACGCATACGCCGCGGCGATCCCGATCGCCGGTGCACCCCGGACCACCATCTCGCGAATCGCACCGGCAACCTCATCGGCGGTTCGGTATCGGCGATACGTGACCTCCTCGGGCAACAGCCGCTGATCGAGCATCACGACTTCGTCGGTGTCGGGGTCGTACTCGACGGCAAACCAGTCCGCCCCACTGAGCGGCGCCCGCCTGAGCCCGTGACTCATGCGTCTTCCAGCAGCCGTTTGAGCGTTTCGTTGACGAGTTTCGGGTTCGCCGCGCCTTGAGTCGCCTTCATCACCTGGCCCACGAAGAACCCGATCACGCTCGTCTTGCCGCCCTTGTACTGCTCGACCTGCTTGGTGTTGGCCTCGAGGACGCGCCGGACTTCCTCTTCGATGGCGCCAGTGTCGGTGACCTGCGCCAAGCCCTCTTGCTCGACGATGATGCCAGGCGGCTTCCCCGACTCGACCATCGTCGCGAACACCTTCTTGGCGATCTTGCCGTTGATGGTCCCGTCTTCGACCACGGCCAAGAGCTCGGCCACGTGGCTTGCGACTACGGGGAAGGTCGCAGCGAGGCCGTCGGTCGACACGTGTCGAAGCACCTCGGATTGAACGAAGTTCGCGACCTTCTTGCCCGCTTGCTTGGCCTTCAGGCTCGGAACTCGTTCGCGAAGCGTCGCCGTCGCCGTCTCGAAGTACCGAGCGACCTCGGGATGGCCCGACAGCACGCCAGCGTCGTACTCGGTCAAGCCGAACTCGGCCTGCCAGCGCTCGCGTTTGGCTTCGGGGAGCTCCGGGAGGCCTTCGCGGAGCGCGTCGATCTTCGCCTCGTCGACGCGAAGCGGCGGCAAGTCCGGGTCGGGGAAGTAGCGGTAGTCGTGCGCTTCTTCCTTACCGCGCATGGAGACGGTCTTGTCTTGTTCTTCGAGCCACGTGCGGGTCTCTTGCACCACTTGACCGCCGCCCTCGATGACACCCTCCTGCCGTGCGATCTCGTGTTCGATGGCCTTCTTGACGAAGCGAAAGGAGTTGATGTTCTTGAGCTCAGCGCGCGTGCCGAGCTTCTCTTGGCCCACTGGTCGAATCGACACGTTGGCGTCGCAACGAAACGACCCTTCTTCGAGGTTCCCATCGTTGACACCGATGAACATCAGAATGTCGCGGAGTTTCTTGAGGTAGGCCTCCGCTTCGTCGGCGCTCCGCAGGTCGGGCTCACTCACGATTTCGATGAGCGGCGTCCCCGCGCGGTTGTAGTCGACGAGCGTGACGGCCCCCGAGCCCACCCCATGGAGGTTCTTGGCCGCGTCCTCCTCGACGTGAATGCGTGTGATCCCGATACGCTTGGTCTCGCCGTCCACGTCGATATCGAGGTGCCCGTTCTCATTAAGCGGCAACTCGAACTGTGAAATCTGATACCCCTTGGCCAAGTCGGGGTAGAAGTAGTTCTTTCGGGCGAACCGGCTCTCGGGCGCGACGTCACACCCAAGCGCCAACCCAGCCTGAACTGCAAGCTCGATGGCCTTGGCATTCGGGACCGGAAGCGCACCCGGAAGCCCCACGCACACTGGACAGGTGTGCTTGTTCGGCGGGGCGCCGTAGTCGGTTGGACACCCACAAAACAGCTTGGTGCGGGACCGCATCTGGGCGTGGACTTCCAGTCCAATCACGGGCTCATAGGCGGTCATGCGAGCGCGTTATAGCGCACCCAAGAGAGATGGCCACGGCGTGCAAAACCCAAGTTAGATTGGCATTTCGTGTTGGATTTCACCAATATGGAGGATGGGTGGAAATGCCTTCACAAGCTGGGCAGGGGAGCCACGCACTTGATGCGTTTCGGGTGCTAGTCGTGGATGACAGTGCGTCGATCCGCCGACGCGTCGTCCAGAAGCTCGAGACCCTCGGCCTCCAGATTACCGAGGCGAGTTCCGGAGAAGAAGCGCTCGAGCTCACGCTCGACCGAACGTTCGACCTGGTGGTGAGCGACATCGAGATGGGGACCATCACCGGCGTGCAACTCTGTCGCGTGTTCCGGCGGGACCCCGGCATGACCGACATCGCGTTTGTACTCCTCACCGCCGCCAAGGAAGCCAAGACTCGGTTTTGGGGCCGCAACGCGGGCGCCGACGTCTACCTCGCCAAAGAAGACATGGACGAGAAGCTGTTGCCCGCCGTTGAAGAGCTCATGGCGGGCCGCGCGCCACGTGACAGCACACGCCCCCAACTCACAGGCACCCCACTCGAACGCGTCAGCGCGGTCCTCGACGACCACCTCTTCGATGTCGTTCTAGCCTCCGAGGTGCGCAACCTCATGGACCACGTCAATGACCGAATCACGTTCGGCGAGAGAGCCCTGGCCCTGGCGGCCGAGGTGATCGGGTGCCCGTACTTGGTGCTCCACTTGCTTGGCCCTGGCGGCCCAACCTACTCGATTCGCGCGCGGGGTCCGTGGCCAGAAGGGGATCCCAAACCCGGCCTCGCCGCGCTGGCCATTCCGGAGCGAAACCTCGGCAATGCGCACACCACCGTCGAGACCAACCCGAAGTTCGGCGACGGCCACGACGTTATCGGCGGCAAATCCTACACATGCCAGATCCGTGTGCGCGACGAAGTGCTCGGTTCACTGCAGATCTTCTGTGGCCCGAACGATTGCGCACCGGTGGACCGCAAGAGCGCAGAGCTCATCGCCAACTCGCTCGGGATCGTCGTGAAGTCGCTCTTCCTGGTCGAAGAGACACAGCTGCTGGCGCTCACGGATGGCCTGACGGGCCTCTACAACCGCCGCCACGCGACGAAACGGCTCGAAGAAGAGATCGCGAGGTCGAGGAGAAACGGCACCGGCCTATGCGTGGCCATGTGCGACGTCGACCATTTCAAGGCGATCAACGACGAGTTCGGGCACGGCGCCGGCGACCGCGTCCTCCAACAGATCGGCACCTCCTTGACCGAGTACGTTCGCCGCAACGACATCGTCGCTCGCTGGGGTGGCGAGGAGTTCCTGGTCATCTTCTCCGAGATCAAGCTCACCGCGGCGCGCATCGTCGCCGAGCGGCTGCGGGGCCGATTGGCCAACACACCCAAAGTCGAGGGCGGCCCCGAACAGATCACCGTCAGTGTGGGCCTTGCCATGCTTGGCGCCGACAGCACAGCCGAAGCCCTGATCGAACAAGCCGACCAGGCGCTTTATCGCGCCAAGGCGCGCGGGCGCAACCGCGTCGAAGTCGCCGGCGAAGAGCGGCGCAAAGCCTCGACCGTCATGCGAAAGCAGGCGGAGGGGAAGTAACCAGGCCCCGCGCATCTTCGACCACCTGCGCGGTGCTGCAGAGCGCCTCCTCGTCAAAGGGACGAGCGACCACTTGGAGGCCAATCGGAAGCCCATCTTTCGATAGGCCACACGGGGTACTGATCGCCGGCAGACCCGCGAGGCTCGGCGGCAGGGTAAAGATGTCGGCGAGGTACATCTCGAGCGGATCGCTGGTTTTCTCGCCGAGCGCGAACGCGGGCGTAGGCGCCGTTGGCGTGCACAACACGTCGCACGACTCAAACGCCGTCTCGTAGTCGCGCCGCATCAACGTCCGGACGCGTTGCGCACGAAGGTAGAACGCGTCGTAGTAACCGGCCGATAGCGCGTAGGTCCCCAACATGATCCGGCGACGCACCTCCGGGCCGAACCCGCGGCCACGGGTCTCGTTGTAGGTGTCGGTGAGATCACTACCCGAGACGCGAAGCCCGTACCGCATGCCATCGAAACGGGCGAGATTGCTCGATGCCTCCGCGGGGGCGATCAGGTAGTAGACCGAAACTGCGTGCTGGGCGTGCGGAAGGGACACGTCAACCAAGGAGGCGCCGGCCGATTCGAGGCTCGAAAGTGACGCGAGCACGGCGTCTCGCACGTCCGAGTCTTGCAGCCCGTCAATCTGGTCCCGGCACACCCCGACCCGAAGTCCTTGGACACCGCGATCGCAAGCATCGAGGTACGCGCCGGTCGGGCGGTCCGTCGACGTCGCGTCTCGGCTGTCGTGGCCCGCGACGACTTCGAGAAGCGCAGCGGCTTCCTTCACCGAGCGCCCCATCGGACCGACCTGATCGAGCGATGACGCGAAAGCGATCAAGCCGTACCGAGACACACGGCCATACGTCGGCTTGATGGCATTCACGCCACAGAACGCGGCAGGCTGTCGCACCGATCCGCCCGTGTCGCTGCCAAGCGCCAGTGTCGTGAGGCCTCCGGCCGTGGCGCAGGCCGAGCCCCCGGACGACCCGCCGGGCGCCCGTTCGAGGTTCCACGGGTTGTGGACCGGACCGAACGCCGAGTTCTCGTTCGACGAGCCCATCGCAAACTCGTCGAGATTGGTCTTGCCGAGGATGACCGCCCCGGCCGCGCGAAGGGCTTCGACGACGTGGGCGTCGTAGGGAGGCACGTACCCTTCGAGGATCTTCGATGCGCAGGTGGTGCGAACGCCGCGCGTACAGAGGTTGTCTTTAACGGCAATGGGCACTCCGGCGAGCGGCCCGAGGCTTTCTCCTGCGGCACGCGCGCGATCCACTTGGGACGCGGCCGCCAACGAGCCTTCGTGGTCTACGTAGAGAAACGCGCGCAAGGTCGGATTGAGAGTCTCCGCCCGGTCGAGGGCCGCACGGGTGACCTCCACCGCGCTCGTCGTGCCAGCTTTCACCTGGTCCCGGATCTCGAAGGCGCTCTGCCAAGGAAAGTCGCTCACGAGTCGACCTCGAGCACCAACGGCACCGCGAATCCACCGGCTTCGCTCTGCGGCGCTTCGGCAAGCAACTCGGCGCGATCGCTGCACGGCTCGGGGATGTCGGCCCTGAGTGGCGCGTCGATGGGCACGGAATGAAAGGTCGGCTCCACGTCAGTGACGTCGAGCGCGTCCAGTTCGGCGATGTACCCAAGGATAGAATCGAGCTGCGCCTGCATCTCGTTGAGCTCGTCCTCCGAGAGCTTCATCCGGGCCAGCTTGGCCACACGCTGGACTTCCTCGAGGGTGATCTTCGGCTCGCGCATGGCCGCCGAAGCTAGCAGATTCGTCCCCCAACGCTCACTGTGGCGGCCGGAAAGCACTGTCCCCAGCGGCGGTCTGCGCACTTGCTCACCAAAATCGGCCTTTCGATTGACGAAACCCCGGAAACCGGCGTACATTTTGGTTGAAACGGACGTTTGCGGTGTCATTAGAACTAATTCGTTGGATGGCTAACCAACTCCGCCTCGCACTCCTCGAGGAGGACGCGGAGGGGTCCTTGCGCGCGAACGTGCATGCACTCGAACGCCTCGGGACGACGCGCGCGTCGGGGCTCCAACGCGACGCGACGACCCTGGTTGGACAAGAACACGAAGCCGCGATCGGGGCGCTGGTGGACGAAGCGAGAACCGGCAGGGAGCAGGTGCTCGAACCCCGTCCCGGTGTGCAGGTGCTCGCGTTTCCGACAGGGTCGGGCGGAGTCGCTCTTCTGGTCACATCGCAGGAGAGCCCCATCGCCGAACGCGTTCAGGCCAAGGCCGCCGCCGCAGACCTTGCGGCGGGCGTGTCGCACGAAGTCGCCAACGCACTCAGCGCAATCGTCGGCTGGGCCCAGGTGGCTCGAGAGCGGCCCGACAAAGCCCCGCCCGAAGAAGCGCTCACGCTGATCGAGAAGAGCGCCCAAGTCGCCCGCGACGCAACCCAAGACCTCCTTCGCATGGTGCGACACACCAATCACGAACGCAGCCGTACGAATCTCACGGTTGTCATTCGAGACGTCGTGCGACTGCTCCGCCCCGAAGCGCAGCAGAAGCGCGTTCACCTGCACGCCGAAGCCGACGAGGCTTGTTGGGTGGAGGCCAAGCGTTCGCAACTGTTTTCGATCGTCTGGAACCTCGCCCACAACGCCGTCCAGATGGTGCCGGCGGGCGGAGAGGTGTCGATCCAAGCACGCCCGCGGAGCGAGGTCGTCGACCTCGAGGTGCGTGACAACGGACCGGGGATGTCGGACGCCCAGCGACAGCAAGCGTTTGAACCCTACTACACGACCCGATCGGAAGGGACAGGCCTTGGGCTCGCGATCGTTCGAGGCACGGTCGAGTCTCTTGGCGGGCGCATTCGGCTCGACACGTCGCCAGGCCAGGGCGCCCGGTTTCGCATTCAGCTTCCGCAGTCGGGCGTGCGACGGGAGTCCGAGCTCGTGCCAAGGCAGACGAGGATCAGCCGCGTGATGAAGCCCGACGAGGCGCAGCAGGTCCATGTCCTGGTGGTCGAAGACGACGAAGGCGTGCGCGGTCTGATCTCGACGACCCTCGCACTCGGGGGTGTGACCTCGACGTGTGTGGCTTCCGGCCAGAAGGCCCTGGCGCGGACCGAGACCTTCTCGGCCGCCTTGATAGACCTCACCCTACCCGACGCTCGCGGGGACATTCTGCTCGGCCAGCTTCGTGACAAGGGCTTGGTGACGAGCGCCGCAATCATGAGCGGCGCGCCCCCGCCCGACGACACCGATCCCAAGGGCCAGCCCGACCGATGGCTCCGAAAGCCCTTCGACCCGTCCGACCTCGTCGTGTGCGTGCGCGAGCTGGTGGAGTCGGCAGGCGACACCAAGAACGCCGCCAACTCCTAGACCGCGCTCACCCGAAAGCGGTCTGGTCGAAGTAGTCGGCAAGCGCCGCGATGTGGCGAGGGCCCGTCCCGCAGCACCCGCCGATCAACGACGCCCCGAGGTCCGCCCAGCCCGCTGCAAGCGCGACGTAGCGCGCCACGCCCTCGTCCGTGGCGTCGTCCCAACCGATCCCCTTCCCGACCGGCCCCGCATTGGCGTAGACCCCGACCGGGGCTCCCGTTTCGACGAGTGCGCTCACATAGGGCGCAATCCTGGGGGCACCGATGCAGTTGGCGAGCAGCCGCTTGGCTCCGAGGTCGATCGCACGTCGGCCGATCCTGCGGAACGCCTTGGGTGACAACAAGTCGCCCTCTGGGCCTGCGGTCAGCGAAAGCCACACGGTCGCCCCGGCGCGCAAGGACGCTTCGACAGCCGTCAACGCCTCTGCCTCGTCGGCGAACGTCTCACAAAGCACGACGTCGCACCCCTCATCGACCAACGCCGTGGACATCTCGCGATGTGCATCGAACGACTGGCGGCCTGGGCTCAGGTCCGGGCGATAGCAGTCCTCGATCGGGGCAAGGCTTCCAAGCAAGACGTGCTCGGCGGGGACCGCCTGCCGCGCGATCTCGACTGCGGCGCGAAGCGACGCTCGCCATCGGTCGCCGATGCGGTGGGCTTGGGTTCGAAAGGTGTTGGCGGTGTGGACGGTGGCTCCGGCTCTCGCGTAGTCGCCATGGAGTGCTTCGAGAGCGCCGGGCGAGTCGACGATCGCGCTCGCCCCGAAAGGCTCTGTCTCCCGCGCCACACCACGAGAGATGAGCTCGGTGCCGATCGCGCCATCTAGAATCTTCATCCGTCCTCGGTCCCACTGTAGCAACTGACCCGCCGCGGGGGAGCTGTTAGGCTCTGCGCATGGACGCGCGTACCCAAACCTCGTTCATCGCGGCGCTCGTCTGCGTGGCCCTCACGGCCAGCGTCCTACTCCGGCCGCAACGCCAACGCGCGCACTGGCTCTTCGGGATACTCGCGATCAACACCGCACTTTGGTACGTGAGCACGTTCATCTTGGGGGTCGTCGGTCGTGTTCCGTTCTGGGAACGCTTCAACCTGATCTGCGGGGTCCTTCTGCCGCTCTCCGCGGTCCGGTTCTTCGGTGTGATGGTGCCATTGGAGACCGATCGCACGCGTGCCGTCGGCCGCGCCTCGATCGTCGCCGCCGCGGTCCTCTTGGGCGCGATGCTGACGCCCTATTACAACCACGTGGTCGTCATCACCGGCCTTCTGCTCTACGTGATCGTGTTCCTGACCCTCGCCCTCGGGTACCTCTACAAGCTCGGGTTCGAGACTACCTCGCGGGTCGAGGGTGCGCGCCTCCGGTACATCGCGCTCGTCGGCGGGCTCGGTGGGATCTTCACCCTAGTTGAGTACCTCCCCGCGTACTTCGGCGTCGACCTTCCGCCGGTCGGGACGATCTTGATCTTGGTCTTCCTGTACGCCTTATCTCAATCGATCATGCACTACCGTTTGATCGACCTCTACGAGCTCGCGGGGCGGCTTGGGGTGCTCACGGCGCTGGCCTTCATGCTCGCAGTGTTGCTGTGGGCGATGCAGAGCGTGTCGGGCGGCCAGCTCTTCCTGCACATCGTCGTGTCGGCGTTCGTGGTGCTCATCCTGTTCGATCCGGTCCGCACCCGCGTCCAACAGTGGATCTCGCAGGTGTTCTTCCACGAACGCTTCGAGCTCGAGCAAACGATCGTCGAGCTTCGTGGCTCGCTCACGCACATCCTCGACATCGACGAGCTCGGTTCGGCCATGATGGAAGGCCTCGAGGGCTCGCCTCGGTTCACCCAGGGTGCCCTCTACCTTCTCGAGCACGATGGCCTCAGCTTCGTGACCACCCACCACTTCGGGCCCTCCCCCCCCGAACGCATCGAAATGGCGCCAGCACGGCCGCTACTCGACCGTCTGGCGATCCACGACACGATCGTCCTCGAGACCACCGAACGCGAGCTCGAAGAGTGCCGGCAACGTGGCGACGATCGGGAGGCCGAGACCCTCCACGACATCGCGGTGATCCTCCGCGCGCTCCAAGCGTCGCTTTGCCTCGGGATCCGGGGTGAAGGCGGCCATCTCTATGGGCTCCTTACCCTCCGAGACGATCGGCTCGTCGATGCGTTTTCGCGAGAAGAGGTTCAACTCCTGGCCGGTCTCGCGGCCCAGGTCGCGGTCACCCTCGAGAACTCCGAGCTCTACCAGCAGATGAAAGACAAAGACCGCCTCGCGGCGCTCGGCGAAATGGCTGCAGGCTTGGCTCACGAGATCCGCAACCCGCTCGGTTCGATCAAGGCGAGCGCGCAGTTCCTCGCCGAAACCGGCGACAGCAGCGAAGACGGTCACGAGTTCCTAGGCATCATCGTCGACGAGGTCGACCGCCTCAATCGGGTCGTGAGCTCGTTCCTCGACTACGCGCGGCCGGGGCAAACCGACACCGAGGCGATCTTCGTCAACTCCGCCGTCCAGCGCACCCTTCAACTCCTCAAGCCCGAATGCGATGCCGCGAACGTACGCCTCGACGTCACTGTCGACCACGACCTCCCGCGTGTCCGGATCGACATCGAGCGTCTGCGCCAGGTCCTCATCAACCTCGTTCAGAACGCCGTTCAAGCCATGCCGTCTGGCGGCGACATCTTCGTCGAGACCCGCACCCAGGATCGCTTCCGGATCGGTGGTGGTGCTCATCGATGGGTGAAGATCAGCGTACGCGACACTGGGCCCGGGATCGCGCCCGCAATGCTCGCCAACCTCTTCGTCCCGTTCGTCACGACAAAGCAGCAGGGCACTGGCCTTGGGCTGGCAATCTCGCAGCGAATCGTTTCGGAGGCTGGCGGTCGGATCGACGTGCGGAGCCGTCAGGGTTTCGGAACCACGTTCGTCGTCTTGCTGCCGGCGGAGGAACCCGAGCCGTCTTTCGATGCGCTCTCTGAAGACGGCGACGAAGGGGCGTCCTCGGACCCCGATGCGGCCCCCGCCCGCCTCGAACCCGCCGAGCCCTGATCGACCGAAACGGTCTCCATCCGCAGGCGGTAGAGCCGGACGTCGGCACGAGCGAAACTATCCTCGGCGAAGCCGTTGTCGACGAAGAGCGCCTGATAGGCCTCGGTGGCGCCGCGGTCGGCGTGCGTCGCCTTCGGAAGGAGATAGCGCCACCGCGTCGGTTGATCGTAGGCCACGCCATGTACCGGCTTGAAGAGCGGGTCGATCAGCGACACGGCGTCGGGGTCGATCGTTCCATCGTCGAACAAGAGCGCGACTTCCACGTCGAGCTGGTCGAGGCGCTCCTCGAGTGGCCCACCCATCGTCTCGAGGCGCTCGTCCCATCGACGCCGCGCGGCCTCGGCAGCCACGTTGAGCCCTTCGGCGATCGACTCGGCACGTGCGGACCGCCAAAGCCGCGGCCCATCCGAAGCGCGAAGCAGGATGAGCACTTCGACCGACTGTCGCGCAGCGAGCGCATCCGGGTACGCGTCGAGCGGGGGCGGATCGCCGCCTTCGAGGATCTGCCTCGCCACCCTGCCGAGCGCCGAGGACGCGAGGTCACGTGGCCAGGCTGTCGCGTCGATCGCATAGAGGGTCCCCTCCGGCGCGAAGTACACGCCTCGCAAACCGGGGATCACGCCACCGGCGGAGATGCGCTCAGCCACGGTCTCGGAGGGTCCCCACGGCCCGTTCGGAGTCGTCGGCAGCCACAGCCCTTCGAGTCCAGAGGCCTCGAGGGCATCGACCGCGGCTTGGGCATCCGTTCCCGCTAGCGCCTCGGCGAGCCCCGGCACCTTCTCTGCCGACGTCCAGGGGAGCCCGCGAGGCGGCGTCGCGACGAAGGCCACCCGCTCCCAAGAAGCTAGCGCCTCAGGAGCTGCGGGCCGCGCAGCCTCCAAGAGCAGCCACCCCACAAGCCCCACCCCGATCAGCGCGAGTGCCATCCACGTCCGCTTTGCCACGACGCTAGGCTCTATCGTAAGAACGCCCATGCCCCAAGGCCCCAAGCTCCGAGCGGCGCCCCTCGACGACCCGTTCCATGTCGTCCTGGTGGACCCGGAGATCCCGCCCAACACCGGAGCGGTCGCCCGCACCTGCGCCGCCACCTGCTCTCGGCTCCACCTCGTGGGCCAGCTCGGGTTTTCGATCGACGAGCAGGCGGTCCGTCGGGCGGGGGTCGACTACTGGCATCTGGTCGACATCGCCCGCCATGATTCGTTCTCCGAGTTCGAGGAATCTCGCCCATCTGCTCGTTTTCACTTCTTTTCCGCGAACGCTGCCAAATCGTATCTCGAGGCGGACTTCCAGCCGGGCGATGCCCTCGTGTTCGGCTGCGAGTCGGTTGGCCTCCCCCCCTCTCTTCTCTCCGGCCGTGAGCGCGTGTGGGGCATTCCGACCCTGGGACCCGTTCGAAGCCTCAATCTGAGCAACGCCGTCAGCATCGTCGTGTACGAAGCGCTGAGGCGATCCGGCGCGCTGAGGGCCCCCTACCAAGCGGACTAGAGCCCTGATTTCGGACGAAAGCGGCAGCTTCCCTCCGTGGCTGAATAAGGGCCACCGGGCGTCGTCCGAGGAACATGGCTCAGACACGCTTTTCCTTGTGGGGTCCGTCCCTCGTTCCAATCCTTCTCTTGGCCGGATGCCCGGTCTACGGAAACGGTCCAGTCGAACGCGAGATTCCCGTCTCGTGCGTCAGCGACTACGACTGCCCGCTCGATGCCGTCTGCGACGCGTGGACCAACCAATGCGTCGCCATCGACTACGGCATTTGCCTGACCAACGGGGACTGCCCGGTCGGGAGCTACTGCGAGGTCGACGAGGGCGCCTGCCTGATTCCAAATCTCGCCGAATGCCGAGAGGACTCCGAGTGCAGCTTCGGTTTCGAGTGCGACTTCCGAGACAGCTGCCGACCTGAACAACCGGGCGCCTGCCTAGTCGACTCGGACTGCGTCGTCGGTGAACTCTGCATCGAGAACACTTGCCTCCCGATCGAACAGACATGCCAGTTTGACTTCCAGTGCGCCTCCGGCTTCACCTGTGCCAACAACCGCTGCCGCCTCCTTTGTGGCAGCAGTACGCGGTGCCCAAGTGGTACGACTTGCCAGGAGAGCCTTTGCCTTCCCGCCGTCGGTCAGTGCATCGATAGCAGTGACTGCCCCGACCTCGACACCAACTGCGTGGAAGGCGTGTGCCTGCGTCGGTGTGAGATTGGCTGCGACGCCGCGACCGAGCTCTGCGACCCCCAGGGGTTCTGTCGGCCCCGCACCACCCCGGACCCCAACGCGCCGAACCCGTTCTGCCGCGCCGATGCAGACTGCAATGGCACCCTGTGCGTCGAAGGCGTCTGCCGAACCGAGTGTGACGCCCTTGCGCCCGATCCCGACGCCATCTGCGAGTCGTTCGACGGCCAGGTTCCGTTGTGCGGGCCGGACAACCTCTGTTACGCGCCGAGCGAAGTCATCAGCGACTGCCGCAGCGAGACCGATTGCGCGGACGGACAAGACTGCATCGACGGGCAGTGTCGCTAGCGAGCGCCAACCCCCCGCATGTGACTGCGACCCGGGTCCGCTACACCAAGTAGCGGGCCCGTCGCATGTCTCGAAGGGCGCGCTCGATCGGAAAGACCGGCTCGTACCCAAGCTCCGCGCGAGCCCGGGAATCGTCCACCATGCAGACGTACCGCAAATGGTCGAGCTCCTGCGACGGGAAACTGCTCAGTCTGAGCTTCCAAAGCTGGTCGAGCGCCATGCGCGCGAAGGGCGACGGGAGAACGCGGGGTCGACCGCCGGCCTTTCGGACGTAGTGCGAGAGCGGCATCTCACCTGGGCCGCGGATGTTGTAGATCCCGCGGATGCCAGGACGTAGCCCAAGCTGAATCGCGCGCACGACGTCTTTTTCGTGCACGAGCTGCATCATCGGATCGAAGCCCATGATCATGATGGGTCGTTCGAGGCGAAGGTAGTTGCTCGCGGCGTTGTGAACCCGCCCGACGATGTGGCAAGGGCGCAACACCACCGTCTCGGTCGCAGGGTGCTTGTAGAAGAAACTCTGCGCGAGCATGTCGAGCTCGACCAAGTCTCGCATCCCGCCGAAGTGCTGTGCTCCGAGGAGCGGCGCATCCTCGGTCATGAACTGAGGATTGTTCGGCTGGGGACCGTAAACGTTGGCACCCGAGAGCACGACCAGCTTCGGCACCTCGTACTGCGCCATGTACTCGAGCAATCGCTGAAAGGCGACGATGTTCCAAGAGTGCCGCTCGCGCGAACTCGTTCTCGGGTCGTGCAGCACGCCTAGGTGGATGACAGCGCGGACGTCTCGGCTTCGGAAGATGTCTTTCATCTTCTTGCGACGCATGTCGAGCTGGTGGTGGACGATGTCCTTTGGGCGGCCGTCGAAGGGCCGACGGTCGACACCCACGACGGGGTCGGTCCGGTGGAGCTCACGCGCGAGGAGTCTCCCCAGGCGCCCGCAGATTCCAGTCACGAGGACGGCTCCTTCGGGGGACGCTTTCGGGCGAATCGCCGAGGCTCGCGTCGTGCGCACCGTGGGGAGCGGCTCCGCAAGCTGGGGATTCGGATGGCCGAAAACGCCTCGAGCTACCGGCGCGCGTGCGGACGGACGACCTTCGATGGGGTCGAGACGGCGTCGCGCGCTCGGTCGGTTGTGGGGAGTTGGGTCTGGGCGAGACATGATGATGCGGACCTGCCTTAGATGAACACGCCTTTGCGCTCGCGTAATCCCCGGTCGACCATGCTCTGCACGGTGCTCCTCACGAGCCGGACCTGCTCCTGGACGGTGGAGTCATCACCGTCGGCGTCCCCCTCGAACCGGAAAGGCTCTCCGAAGTACAGGCGATACCGGGTGGGGAGCGGTGCCGCCATCCCGAGCAGGAGCTGGGGCATGACCGGGAAGGAAGGCATCCCGAGGAGCTTGGCCAACGGCTTGAAGTTCGCGATCGAAGGGTATTGCTCTTCGCCGCCAATGACGGCGACGGGGACGATGGGTGTGTTCGTCTCGAGGGCGAGCCTGACGAACCCGAGACCGAACTCGGCGAGCTGGTAGCGCTGGTCGAAGGTCTTGCTGATGCCTTTGGCGCCCTCGGGGAACACGATCAGGGACTCTTCTTGCTGAAGGAGGCGCCGTGCGTTCTCAGGGGAGCCCACGACCTGGCCGAGGCGTGGGTAGAGCGACGAAATGAAGGGAAGCTCCGCCGTCCAAGTCTCGACCATGCTCCGTGGAAACCGAGGCGGGTTCGCGTCCAGCATGAGCGCGCAGGCGATCATGACTCCGTCGATGGGAAGCTGGCCAGAATGGTTGGCGACGATGAGGACGCGGCCCTCGGGGATGCGGTTGATCCCGAAGACTTCGGTCCGGAAATACCTCCGGTGGAGAATGCCCGCCAGAGCGAGGGCGTACCGGCTGGTATCCGGGTCAAAACCGAAGGGGTCGTGGCCGATTTCGTTCGGGTGAGTCTTGATCCCCGCGATCCGGGCGTCGATGTCCTGTCCGACGACCTCCTCGGCCAGCCGGACGACGCGGTCGCCCACAGAGCGAAAGGCGGCCCGCCAAGGCGAATCGGTAAGCAATCGTGTCCTTCGCCACCCGGCGAAAGGCACGATGGACCCCCTAGTAGACATGTCTTGCATCGTGGAGAAGAAGCACAGACACGTCAATGAGAAACGGCGTAACCAAACGCACAACAGAGCAACATGAGAGCGACGCCAACGCGGGCGCGGCAAGGGCGCAGGGTGCGGCGAGCGCAACCCGGTGAAGACGCGTGGACCGAGGATCGCTCCGCGGCTTCACGCAAGGCCCGTCCCGAGTCATGCTGCCCACGTGGCAGAGGCATTTGACGTCGATCAGATCGGTGGCTCGCACGCGTTACAGACGCTGTGCGATGTCGTGGTTCTTGCGGGCGACACAGCGCGGAAACATTTTCAACAAGGCGTCGTGGCGGAAACGAAACCCGATCGCAGCCCGGTGACGAAAGCCGATCGCGAAACGGAGCAAGCAATTCGTGACGCAGTGCTCCAACGCTATCCGGACGCCGAGTTCTTCGGCGAGGAGACCGGCAGACACGGCAACAACGCAGGACTTCGTTTCATCGTCGATCCGATCGACGGCACCCGCGCGTTCGTTCGGGGGCTCCCCACCTGGTCGGTCCTCGTTGGGATCGAAGCGCACGGTCGGCCCGTCGTGGGCATCGCCTACATGCCCGCGTCCCACGATCTCTTCGTGGGCGTCGCTGGGTGTGGCGCGACCCACAATGGAGATCCGGTTCGCGTCTCGCATGTGGAGCAGTTGAGTGACGCGACGGTCATGCTCGGAAGCCTCCAGCAGTTCACCGAGACCGGTGTGGGCGACGCTCTCCCCAGGATCGCGACGGCGACCGACTCCGCCCGCGGCTACCCGGACTTCGACGGCTACCGGCAGGTTCTGTTGGGCCGGGCGGACGCGATGGTCGATCCCGGCGTCAAACCCTACGACGTCTGCGCGGCTGCAGTGCTGGTCCGAGAGGCAGGCGGTCGGTTCACTTCCATGGCCGGGGAGGACACGATTTACGGGGGAAGCGCGATCGCGAGCAACGGCAAGGTGCACGATGCCTTGGTCGCCGCGGTCAAGGCGCCCGACCCGGAATAGCGGTCGAAGGCGCACCGGGGGCGTAACGACTTGCTTTCCAGCCCGTCTTGCGGGAGGTTCCTCCGCCCCCATTCGAGGAGAGAGAAGGTATGACGAAACCAGTCCGCCGAGCAGGCGTAATCGGAGCGGGCGTCATGGGCAGCGGCATCATGGCGCACTTTGCGAACGCCGGAGTCGACGTAGTGATGCTCGACATCGTCCCGCCCGGACTGAGCGACGAAGACAAGAAGGACCGTGCCAAGCGCAACGGGTTTGCGGCCGGCGGGCTCAAGGGAGCCCTCAAGGCGAAGCCCGCGGCATTCTTCTATCCGAAGTTCGCGACACGGGTCACCGTCGGCAACCTCGAAGACGACATCGATCTCCTCAAGGGATGCGACCTCGTCATCGAAGCGATCATCGAGAACCTCGACATCAAACGAAGCCTCTTCGACAAGCTGGAAAGCACGCTCGATGAGAACACGGTGATCGCCTCGAACACCTCGGGCCTTCGCATCCAAGACATGCTTCAAGGGCGCGCCGACTGGTTCAAGAAGAACTTCCTCGTAATGCACTTCTTCAACCCGGTCAGATACATGAAGCTTCTCGAGCTGGTCGCTGGCGAGGAAACCGACGACGCGATCATGGAGCGGATGAAGGTTTTCGGGGAGAACCAGCTCGGCAAGGGGATCGTCATCGGCAAGGACACCCCGAACTTCATCGGGAACCGAATCGGCACCTACTCGATGACCTACACGATGAGCCAGATGCTCGTCGATAAGCTCGCGCCAGAAGACGTCGACGCCATCACGGGCCCGCCGATGGGTCACCCCAAGAGCGCGAGCTTCCGCACGGCCGACATCGTCGGCCTCGACACCGTCAAGCACGTCGGCGACAACTGCTACGACGCCCTTCCCGACGACCCCGAGCGTGACGTCTTCAAGCTCCCGGAGTTCGTCAACAAGATGGTCGAGAACAAGCTCCTCGGGAACAAAACCAAGGGCGGGTTCTACAAGAAGACCCGCGAGGGCCTACAAACGTTCGACCCCTACACGCTCGAGTATCGAGCCAAAGGCGGCGACCCGGACATCAAGAAGTTCTGCAAGAGTCTGAAGGGCTCCTCAGCGGCACGTGTGAAGGCACTGGTCGAGAACGACGGGCCGGCAGGGACGTTCGCGTGGAAAGTGCTCTCCAAGACCCTGGCTTACTCGGCGGCGAAAATTCCCGAGATCACCGACAGCGTCGAGGCGATCGATGACGCCATGAAGTGGGGCTACAACTGGGACCTCGGTCCGTTCGAGACGTGGGACGCGATCGGGTTCAAGGCGGCCTACGACCGAATGAAGGCCGACGGTGTGACGCTGCCGGCGTCGATCGACAAGATGGCTGCCTCGGGCGCGGAGAGCTTCTACACCGACGACGGTCGCGTCTTCAACTTGGCCAAGGGCGAGTTCGAAACGCGGGACATCGATCCTCGAAACGCGACCCTTACCGTGCTTCGCCAAGGCGAGTCCGCCGTATTCGAGAATCGTGGCGCCGAGGCTTGGGACCTCGGTGACGGCGTGCTCGGCCTCACCTTCACCACCAAGGCGAACAGCATCGACGACCAGGTCATCGAGTCGCTCGGCGAAGCGGTCAACCTGGCCGAACGCGATTTTCGCGGGCTCCTGATCTACAACCAGGGTGAGCACTTCTGCGTGGGCGCGAACCTGTTCACCGTCGTGATGGCGGCCCAGCAAAAGGCGTGGGATCAGATCGGCGACATGATCTCGAAGCTGCAGGGCGGCGTGCAGCGGATGAAGTACTCGACCGTCCCCGTTGTGGCGGCGCCGTTCGGCATGACCGTCGGCGGCGGACTCGAGGTCTGCATGGGCGCCGATGCGGTCCAGACCTACGCCGAAACCTATGCGGGCCTGGTCGAAGTGGGCGTGGGACTGCTTCCTGGTGGCGCCGGCAACATGAACATGCTGTGGCGCGCCCTCGAAGGCATCCCTGACGGCACCGATGTCGACCTTCTTCCCTTCGTCTCGCGTACGTTCCAGAACATCGCCATGGCGCGGGTTGCGACCAGCGGCGCCGAGGCCCGGGAGTTCGGGTACTTCCGAAAGCGAGACCCGATTTCCTTCGACAAGGCGCGGCTCCTCACCGAAGCCAAGGGCCAGGTCATCGGCTTGGCGGAGTCGGGTTACCACCCACCCGCCCCTCGGGCGTACAGGCTCCCGGGAGAAAGTGGCATGGCCACGCTCGACATGATGATCGACACGCTCCAGGCCGGTGGGTACGCCAGCGAACACGACGCGTTGATCGCGCGGAAGGTGGCTACCGTGCTCTGCGGCGGCCCCTCAGGGCACGCGCACGAAGTCACGGAACAGCAGATGCTCGACCTCGAACGGGAGGCCTTCATCAGCCTGTGTGGCGAGGCGAAGAGCCAAGAGCGCATGCAACACATGCTCACCACCAACAAGCCCCTCAGAAACTAGTCCGAACCGAGCCTGACCCAGGAGAAGAGAACCATGACCGATATTGTCGTCGTAGATGCCGTTCGAAGCGCCGTGGGGCGCGCAAAGAAGGGTTCGTTGGCCAACCGTCGTCCGGACGAACTCGCAGGCGAAGTGATTCGTGGGCTCCTCGCCCGAAACCCGGACGTCAAGCCCGAGATGGTCGAAGACCTCGTCCTCGGGTGCGCCTTTCCGGAAGGCGAGCAAGGGATGAACGTCGCTCGCATGGTCGGCATGCTCGGGGGACTGCCGGAAGAAACGTCGGCCATGACGATCAACCGGTTCTGCTCGAGTGGCCTCCAGGCGATTGCGCTTGGGGCGGGCTCGATTGCCGCGGGGTACAACGACGTCGTGATCGCCGGGGGCGTCGAGTCGATGACCATGGTCCCGATGACCGGCAACAAGCCGAGCGCCTCGCCCGAAGTCATGGAGCAGTTTCCAGAGACCTACACGCCGATGGGGATCACGGCTGAGAACGTCGCCAGCCAGTTCAACATCAGCCGTAGCCAGCAGGACGAGTTCGCCGCGGCAAGCCACGACAAAGCGATCGCGGCGATCAAAAAGGGTTCGTTCGAGGACGAGATCGTCCCGGTCCACGGGGTTCGCTTCAACGACGAGGGCCAGCGTGAGATGTTCGAGTTCAAGGTCGACGAGATGCCGAGGCCCGGCACCAGCGTGGATGGCTTGGCCAAGCTGCGGCCGGTGTTCGCCATGAAGGGCAGCGTTACGGCCGGGAACTCCTCGCCGCTCTCCGATGGTGCCGCGATGGCCCTGGTGATGAGTGCCGACAAAGCCAAGGAGCTGGGCGTCACGCCGATGGCGTACTTCCGGTCGTTCGCCACGGCCGGCGTCGATCCCTCGATCATGGGTATCGGCCCCATCCCTGCGGTGCGCAAGCTTCTTGCCAAGAACGATCTCACCATCGACGACATCGACGTCATCGAGCTGAACGAGGCGTTTGGAAGCCAGGCGGTCTACGTCAAGCAGGAGCTCGGCCTCCCGGACGACAAGCTCAACGTGAACGGTGGGGCGATCGCGCTCGGGCACCCGCTCGGATGCACGGGTGCCAAGCTGACGGCAACGGCGCTCAACGAACTCAAGCGGCGAGGCGGCAAGCGCGCCATCGTCACGATGTGCATCGGGGGCGGCCAAGGCGCGGCAGGCCTGTTCGAGGCGGTCAACTAGTACGGACGGTCGATCAGTCCATGGAGAGGTCCCGGATCTCGGCGCGGATCTCCCGTTTGCGTTGGACCCGCTCCTTGAGGCGCTTCGCCGCCCGAACGAAGCCGAACATGCTGAGGCCCATGACGACGGTGCCAGCGTAGGGCGCCGGCCGCCCAAAGCACCAGTAGAGGTCTGTGCTGTCGACCTCGCAGCTCTCTCGGGGGCCAGTCTCACCCTCAACCCCCCAGGCGAGGAGCCAGGTTCCCGCAGCGAAGCCGAGGAGCGAGGAAGTCGCGACGAACGCGGAGCGACCTATGCGGAGTTGCCGTTTCTCGTTCCGGAGTGCGTCGATGCGGAACTGCGTCCAGTGAGGGTCGCGCGCGGCTCGGAGCGACAAGGACTTCTGATTCGGGATCGCGGGCCGAAGCCTCTGATTGGGGTCGGACGGATCGTGTAGGTCCGC
>JBCCEK010000031.1:0-28823 GCA_039030295.1 Myxococcota bacterium
TGGGAATGCTTGAAGGTCACCGAGGCTCGAAGGAAACGAGACCGGAAGGCGACCCTGCGGGTTGGCGTCACCGAAAAGAACATCGGCGATCGCAGTGCCGCCCTGGACGCCTGGGTACCACGCCATGACGACCGCTTCAGTGTCTTCGAACCACGGGGTGACGTCGATGGCGGACCCACCTTCGAGGACCACGATGATCTGGTCGTTGAGTGCCCGCACATTCGCTAGAAGCGCGGCATGCTCCGCGGGGATCCCGTAGATCTCTCGGTCGCCCGCGCCAAGCTCGACCGCAGGCGGCCGAACCTGACCCTCACCTTCCTCTTCATCGGTGAGGCCGACCGCAATGAGCACGATGTCTGCGTCGGTCACGGTGGCCTGGCTGTCAGGATCAGAGAGGTCTCCTTCGACCACAGTGATGGTTGCAGCAACGTCGTCGCGGGCAAGCAGGCCTTCGGCGATCGTAATGACCTCGCTAGACCTGACGCCACTGCTGCCCCTCAAGTCGCCGATGTTTTCGCGATCGGCAAGCGGGCCGACGAGCACGATCTCCTGAGCAGCCGTAGTCGAGAGCGGCAAGATATCGTTCTCGTTGCGTAGCAACGTGATGGCTTTGGCAGCCACTTCCCGTGCCAGGGCGATCGTTTCGCTTGTCTCGAGCAAGCTGTCGTCCGGCTCTGCGGGGTCCGTGTCGAGCTGATAGCAAAACTGGGCACGAAGCATCCGGCGCACGTGGTCGTCGACGTTGGATTCCTCGAGCTCTCCTCGGGTGACGGCATCGACGACAGGAGCTCCGTACACCTCCGAGCGCGGCATCTCCAGGTCGAGCCCCGCAATGGCGGAGGGCACCGTGTTGTAAGCGCCCCAGATGAAGTCTGCCACGACGTAGCCCGCGAAGCCCCAGTCCCCCTTGAGGATGTCGCCGAGAAGGGGCGCGTTATCTCCACAATACGATCCGTTGACCTGATTGTAAGCACTCATCACGGATCCGACGGCGCCTTCGACGACGACCTTGCGAAACTGCGGAAGGAAGCTCTCGCGGAGGGTTCGCTCATCCACGATGACGTTGATGTCGAGGCGCGTGTCTTCGATGTGGTTCGCGGTGTAGTGCTTCGCCGTCGCCACCACGCCCATGCTCTGGACCCCTCGCACGAACCCCACGCCGATCTCCCCGGCAAGGAACGGATCTTCTCCGTAGTACTCTTGGTTGCGCCCCGAGAGCGGATGCCAAGAGAGGTTCATCCCAGGTGCAAGCAGGACATCGGCCCCCACCGCCCGTGCCTCCTGCGCGATCGCGGCCCCCACCTGGCGTTCGAGCGCGGGGCTCCAGGTCGCGCTTCGTGCGATCGGTACCGGGAACGTCGTCGTCAGGGCCCCGTTCGCGATCATCACCTGACTCGGCCCGCCAACGCCCTTCGGCCCGTCGAGCATGTGAAACCCAGGGATGCCCTTGTCCGGAATCGCGGTGCTCTCCCAGGTCCCGTTGACGGGCACGATCAGCGTCCCATGCATCAGCGACGCCTTCTCCTGCAGCGTCAGTGTCTCGAGGAGTTCGTCGATGCGTGATTCGACCTCGGCGGAATCGATCGGGCAATAGGCCTCGAGGGCATCCGCCTCACTCACCCCCGAGCCTTGACCACCGTCGGAACAGGCTGCCAACGCAACGAGACACCCGGCCCAAACACTGCTACGAAACCACGTCATGCTCGCAGGAGGTAGCACGCCCGAATGCTTCGGCGCAGCCCTAAGACTCGACGAGCCGAAGGAGCTCACCGACCGAGTGCGCGGACTCGATAGGATGCCGCAGAGGCAGGTCTCGCCGGATTTCGTAATGGGTGCGACGACCCTGCCGCGTCCGGACCAACGCGCCCGCCTCCTCGAGCTCCCCAAGGATTCGCTGAACGGCGCGCTCCGTAAGGCCTACCGCGGACGCGATCTCGCGAACCCGGATATCGGGATCGCGAGCGATGGTCACCAGCACGTGGCTGTGATTGCTCAGGAATGTCCAGGCTGCGGGTTTCGGCTGCGTGCCCATAGGTGCTATTAGTTTCATAAATCATAAATCGGGTATTGACAAGCCTGAAAAATTTCTCATGCTTTAGCAGTCATGGATGTAGACCTGGCCCGACCCCCGACCCCGCTCGAGCGCACACGCATGCTGCTGGCGCTCGAACGCCCGGACATCGTCGTCGTCATCATCTACGGCGTGGCGCTGGGCCTCCTCTCGCTCGCGGTGCCCATTGCGGTCCAATCTTTGGTGAACACCGTCGCGTTTGGGTCGCTCCTGCAGCCTCTGGTCGTGCTGGCGGTGCTCCTCGCGGTAGCGCTCACAGGCGCGGCCATCCTTCGGGCTCTGCAGGTACGGATCGCGGAGATGCTGCAGCGTCGCCTTTTCGCGCGCGTCGTGACCGAGCTTGGCGAGCGCCTCCCGCGCGCCAAGGTTCACGAACTCCAGCGTGCCAATGGGCCAGAACTGATCAATCGGTTCTTCGATGTATTCACCACGCAAAAGAGTGTGGCTGCCCTATTGCTCGACGGCGTCGATGCGTTCTTGATCGCACTCGTCGGCTTGATCGTGCTCGCGTTCTACCATCCGTTCCTCCTGGCGTTTGCCATCGTCCTCATCGCGGCCGCTGTGGTTGTTTTGATCCCGCTCGGCCGAGGCGGAACTGCAACGAGCGTCGAGGAATCGAAGGCCAAGTATGCGATGGCCGGCTGGCTCGAGGAGATGGCGCGTCATCCATTGTCGTTCAAGCTCGCTAGTGGAGAACGGTTCGCGGCACAACGCGTCGAAACCCTCGGGCGATCGTATCTCGACAAACGCGATCGTCACTTCCGAATCGTGTTCCGCCAGCTCGTGGGATCACTGGCACTCGAAGTGGTCGCAAGCGTGGCACTCTTGGCCATGGGCGGCTTCCTCGTCATCGAGCGTGAGCTTTCGATCGGCCAGCTGGTCGCGGCAGAACTGATCGTGACCGCTGTCGTCACGTCGATCGCGAAACTCGGTGGCAAGGTCGAAAAGTTCTACGACCTCGTCGCGGCTGTGGATAAGCTCGGCCACATGCTCGACCTCCCAGTCGAACGAACAGACGGCGGAACCCCGTCCGGTGGCGGAGAATCGCCAGGGCGTCTCTTGATCGACGAGGTGGCGATTGACGACCATTCGGGCATCGTCTCTATCGACATCGCGCCCGGCGAGCGCATCGCCGTCAGCGGTGCCACGGAGCGCGCAACGACGGCGTTGGCGGACACGCTCTTCGGGCTCGCACAGCCCAAGTCGGGGATCATCGAGATCGACGGTCACGATACCCGTGATCTTTCTCTGCGTGAGCTTCGCTCTCGGATCGCGGTCGTGAGAGGCACCGAGGTCTTGCCCTGCGAAATCGCCGAGAATCTCCATCCCGGGAGCACCGAGCTTCCCGCCGATGAGGCGTGGCAGGTGCTCGCGCGCGTCGGCCTCGAAGAACACATCAAGTCGTTGCCCGATGGGCTGAAGACCTTCGTCGACGTACAAGGCGCGCCGCTCACCCGCGCGCAGGCAATCGGGCTCACCATCGCTCGCGCGCTGACCGGCAGTCCCTCCGTCCTCATCCTCGATCGCACACTCGATCAGCTCGACCCGGTTGAGCGGGCACGTGTCGTCGATCGACTATTCTCCTCGAATGACACGTCGTTTGTGGTGGTCACGGAAGACCCGACCCTGATCGCACGTTGCGACCGCGTACTTTCGTTCACGCCCAACGACACTTCACATGGAGAGGCCGCGTGACCGAACCGCGTACGCAATACTGGACACGGTTTCAACGCAGCACGTTGCCTCCCAAGTTGCGGGTTGCGTCACCGCAGAACGTCGCGTTTGTGGCCAAGGCACTGGTCTTCGCGTTCGTGTTCTCGGCGGTGTGCGCGCTCTTCGCACCGTGGACCCAAAACATTCAAGGGCGCGGCAGGGTCATTGCTTACTCGCCGGAGCAACGGCAACAGACCATCGAAGCGACCGTCACTGGAACGATTGCCGAGTGGTACGTGGAGGAGGGCTCCCACGTCGACAAAGGCGATCCCATCGTACGCTTGGCCGACAACGACGCGAACATCCTCGATAGGCTGGAAGCGCAGCGTTCCGCGGTCCAAACCCGTCGAACTGCCCAGGAGCAGAAGGTCGAGACCCTGGCTGACCGGGTCGAGTCCTTGAAGCGTTCGCAGCGCGCGGAGGTGTCAGCCGCCGAGGCCGCCGTGGCGATCGCACGGCAAGAGCTCGCCTCGATTCAGCAGGAGCTCAGCGCGGCGAGGGCAGAGCTAGAGACCAACGAGTTGAACTTCCGTCGCCAGTCGGAGCTCCACGGCGACGGGCTCGCTTCGCAACGTGAGTTCGAACTCGCGGAACTCGCCGCGCGCCAGAGTCGAGCCGGCTTGGTGTCCGCCAACGCGAAGCTCGAAGCGGCCAAGAGCAAGCTCAAGCAGAGCAAGGCCGCACTCGACCGGGTGACGGCTTCGGCTTCCGCTGAAATCGAGGCGGCCGCAGCGGTCCTTCGGTCCGCCGAGACCGACGTCGCATCGGCAGACGAAGGGCTGGCACGCCTCGACGTCGACATCGCGCGACAGCAAGCGCAAACGATCCTCGCGCCGATCGACGGCACGATCCTCCGAGTGATCGGTCGTCTGGGTGGGGCCCAAGTCAGTCAGGGCCAAGTGCTCGCGGTCCTCGTCCCGAAGACACTCGACCGGGCTGTGGAGCTCTACGTGGATGGGAACAACGCGTCTTTGATCGAGAAGGGTCGCGCCGTGCGTCTCCAGTTCGAGGGCTGGCCCGCGGTCCAGTTCTCGGGGTGGCCGTCTGTCGCCGTCGGTACTTTCGGCGGCGTTGTGGCCTTCGTCGACGCGGCCGACGACGGTCGAGGCAACTTTCGCGTCGTCGTCGTACCAGACGGCGATCCCGAAGAGCCGTGGCCCGCGGCTGGCTACCTTCGTCAGGGGGTCCTCGCCAAAGGGTGGGTGCTACTCAATCAGGTTCGGCTCGGCTTCGAGATCTGGCGTCAGTTCAACGGGTTCCCACCGACCACGGATCCTCCCCCCCTCTCGGATGTCGTACCCGGGTCCGAGCCATGAAGCTCGCCACAGTCGCCTCGATACTCATCGTCGCGCTCTGTTCGTCGCTTCCCGAGGCTCGCGCAACGGGGGACGAGCGCACGCTGACCTTCGACGCGGTGAGGCGGTCGGTCGAACGGCATGACCCACGGATCCGCGCCGCGATCGAGCGGCTTCGCGGTGCCGAAGGAGACGTCCAAGCTGCCCGTGGCGCGTTCGACCCTCGTCTCGGGGGCGATTTCAACGTCTGGACCGGAAACGACGGCTCCTTCTATCAGCTTCGGCGAGGGAACGTCGCGATAACGCAGCCCACCACCCTTTGGGGTTCGGAGATCTACGCGGGGTACCGCATTGGCCTTGGCGAGGGCGTGAACGACGCATGGCCGACGTACCTGGATGATCAGACCCTCTCCGGTGGCGAAGTCCGCGCCGGGATCAGCATGCCCCTCTTTCGCGGCGGCCCCATCGACGAGGAACGAGCCAGGCGCAAGCGCGCGATCGCCAAGGAGAGTGCAGCGGACTACGGGCTCTCCGCCACCGAGCTAGATCTAGAGCTAGCGGCGGCTCGCGCCTACTGGTACTGGGTGAGCGCCGGGAAACGTCGCGAGGTGACCGAGGATCTGATGCATCTCGCGGAACAACGGGACGAGCAATTGCGACGGCGTCTCGATGCTGGCTCGATCGCAGAGTTCGACGTCATCGACAACGAGCGAATTCTCTACGAGCGACGGGCCCTCTTGGTTCGCGCGGAGCGCGCGTTGGAACAGGCTGCTTTCGCGCTGTCCCTCTTCCTTCGCGACGACGCTGGAGCCTCGGTCGTGCCGAACCCGGAATCCCTGCCTGTTGAGCTCGACATCGAGTTCATCGATCCACAGCCCGACGACCCCGTCCTCCAACAGGTCGTGCAGTGCCACCCTGAGGCAGAGCGCGCACGGGCTGAGGTCCGTGCGGCCGAAGTCGACCGAGCACTCACCAGGAACCAACTCGGACCCGAGCTCCGAGGGTTCTTCGAGTATTCGCGGGACTTCGGCGAAGGGACCGGGACCTCATTCGACCAGACACTGTTCGGGAACGTTTTCAAGGCAGGGGCGGTTCTCGAGATGCCGCTCCTGCTTCGCCCAGAGCGCGGACGAGCGGCCGCCGCCACTGCGAACGTCAGTGCCAAACGGGCCGACCTACAGCTTGTCGAAGATCAACTTCGCGCACAGGCGCGGGACGCCGCATCGGCGGTTCTCGCGGCAGAGGCGCAGGTGGGGCTGGCGGAAGGCGTCGTCCGAACCGCGACGAAGCTCGCAGAAGGCGAACGTCGCCGTTTCGAGGCCGGGTCGAGCAACCTCGTTTTCGTGAACCTGCGAGAGCAGCAGGCCGCCTTCGCACGCATCGGCTACATCCAAGCGCTGGCGGCGACCGCAGTCGAGCACGTCAGGTGGGACGTCACGACCGACGTCGTGTGTCGATAGCCTCCCTAGAACGCGCAACCGACGGGCGTGAGGAAGAGCGTCTTGGTCGCGCCGCTCTCGGTGATGCACGTGCACTCGAAGGCCACGTCGGACACGGTGCAAGAGACGGTCAGATCTGGGGGCTCATCTGGCGGCGCCGTATTGATTCCTGGACAGTCGAAACAGAAACTCTGGCCGGGCTCGCGATCGCCACCCCCGCACGCCGCGAACAAAATCGCCGCCGCGACGACGGTCATCCATTGGGTCACCATATTCCGAGATTACACCGAGACGCAGCGTTGACCAGGCCCTCAAGGCCCCGCGCCCACACGATGGGTGGACGGTGTCCTCGGTTAACGCAATCCTTTGTCTCGTGGCCGGGGTGGCGGAATGGCAGACGCAGGCGACTTAAAATCGCTCGTGAGTTTCACGTGCGGGTTCGAATCCCGCCCCCGGCACCAGGCCTTCCGAGCGAATCCGACGTTGTGATGCACGTTCGCAAGCCAGTGGCTTGCCCAGGTCGTGTTGTTGAAGACTCGGACCCGCCTAGTTGACGAGTTCGTCGATGTGTCGAGGCATCTGGGGGCCCGCACGTTCGGGACCCGTATCGACGATGCGGTTCTTGCTGTCGACGAGGACTACCTTGGGCTTGTGCGCTCGTGCTTCTGCATCGCTCATGTCCCCGAAGCTGGCGATGATCGCAAGGTCGCCCGGGTTCATGTGATGCGCGGCCGCGCCGTTGACGCAGATGACGCCCGAGCCTCGTGGGCCCTCGAGTGCGTAGGTGGCGAGCCGGGTCCCTTGGGTCACGTTCCAAATCTGGACTTCCTCGTGCTCGAGGATCCCGGCCGCATCGAGCAGGTTGGCGTCGACCGTCACGCTGCCTTCGTAGTCTAAGTCCGCGTGTGTGATCGTAGCCCGGTGGATCTTTCCGAGAAACATACGTCGCCGCATTTTGAACCTCCGTAGCGTCCCTCGAGGGGGTACGCTCAGAACAGGAATCGAAAATAACCTCGATCCCGAACGCCTGCAAGCATTGCACCCGGCATCCGTGCAGCCCCTTAATCCGCCTGGGTTTTCAGGCCAAAGTGGGCTCGACGAACGCCAATCCGAGGATGTAACCGTCGGGTTGCGCTTTGGACCATACGACGCGCGCGTGCTCGATCGTCTCACGCTCAGGTGCCGTGCGCACACGAAGCGTGCACACTTCGTCGAGCGCTACGCCACGGTCGAGCGCGATCCGAAGCCCGCCGACGCTCGCGTTGATCGCGAGCCCCGAACCACGACCGGGAGACACCAGCTCGACTTCGGCATCGAGTGACCACCGGCGGGCGCGCCTTCGAGCACCACGATGCAAGGCGGCGTCGGCGCTTCCCTTCGGGAGAATGGACGAGAGCTTTTCGACTGCGGGAGGCAAGACGCGCCGAACATACCGGAGTGCTCGATCGTTGGGAAGAGTTTTGTGTGCTCGAATCACCCACATCGTCGGATGTGTGTTGTCGATCACAAAAACAGAAACGTGGCTTGCGCGTTGGCGCTACGGCTCGGACGCGAGACGATCGATGGTCGCCGACAAGTTGTCGAGCGCCTGGGCAACGCGCGTGCCGTACCAGAACAGGTCTTTGCCGTCGACGAGCGTGACGTGCATCGCGTTTGATCCGAGATCCTCGAACGACTCGAAGTCCGGCTTCGCGAACGCGTAGGGTTCGTCGGGGAGAAGGACAGCGCGCGCCCCGCGCGTGGCGACCTCGGCAAGCTGAATTCGTGGATACCGCGTGTCGCGGTCGGCGACTTTGTCGTCGTCCCAGGCTGAGCGCTTCCCAAGATCGGCGGCAAGTGGATAGCGGCGCGCCCGATCCGAGAAAACGTTTTCGGCCCCGCAGACTCGGAGCATGTCGCTCGCGAAGACACGGTCGTCGAAAGTCATCCAGGGGTCCTTCCAAATCGGGACGAACACGGGCAAATGCGGATCTCGAGCCGATCGAATGGCCCGTACGAGGGCCCGCTCGCACAGCCCGATGGGCTCCGCGTCGGCGGCCACCCCGAGGAGTGCTGAGAGCGTTCTCAGATACTCGTTCGATTCGTCGACTGTGCATGGGAAGCTCACGTGGACCGGCACCCCGGCTTCGATCAGAGCACGAACCGAGGCTCGGCTGTTCTCTTCTTTGTTGGCGAGGACTAGATCGGGACGGAGGGCAATCACGGCGTCCACGTCGACTCCCTTGGTACCGCCGACCGACGGCAACGCCTCCATCGCTCCTGGGGGCTCGATGCAATAGTCGGTGCGGCCGACGAGACGGCCTAGGCCGGCGAGTTCAGCGACCGAGAGGGTCTCGCTCGGAACCAGCGAAAGCACGCGAGAAGCCGGGCGCGCGAGCGTGACCGTGCGGCCCAGCGAGTCGACCACCGTGATCATGGGTGGTCTCCACGCCCGACTCGGCGCTGATTTGCGCACCCCACAGGTCGGGTGGTAGGTTGCCCGGCCCAAAACGTGGTTTTTCCATGATGGGGCGGGAGGAAACGCTGGGGATTCAGGACATTCAGCAGGCGCTCGTCGATGCCGGGGTCGAGATCTACGGTGCCGAGGGCCACGAGCTTCGCATCGCCGAGCGCGTCCGATTGCATATCATGGACTCCGGGGTCCGTGTCGTGGCTGAGCCGGGACTCGGGGTCGAGTTCACGGCCCGCACGCAGCGCTCCGACGCGCCGTCCGCACAGCCCGACGAGCTTTTTCGTCGCGTGCGGGACGCCATTGGCGCCCGAGCGACGGATCGGGGCTATGAAGAGGCGGGCGCTGAACTCGTCGAGGTCAAAGACCCGGTGGACGAGGCGCGCGTGCTCGATGTTTGGCACGAGGTGACCTACCGCAAGCCCCTCGACGATGTCAACGCGACGGTGGAAGAGGTCCGCTGGGCGCTTGACCTCGACAAGTACGTACGTCCCTGAGGCCGAAGGCACCGAACAAGACCGAACTCGCTTCGCGATGACTCGGTCTAGACCGCGCCCACCTGGGAGTGAGCGAGCGAGACGCAGGTCTCGGAGTCGCTCGCAAGGCGGGAACCCGCAGGAATAGCGACGCTATTTCAAGGGTGAGCAACGCCGCGAGCGGCTTCGAGAACAAGTCGCAGCCGCTCACTTTCAGGTGGGCGCGGTCTAGCTTGCAGCCGCCGTGATCTCTTCTTCTGGGTGTACGTTCTCTGCGAACTGACCGCGCGGTCCGCTGCGCAGTTCGTATGAGACGTTTTGCCCTGGGCGCAGTGTGCGGTAACCGTCGCCCTTAATCTGTGAGTAGTGCACGAAGATGTCGGAGCCGTCTTGCCCGCTGATAAAGCCCCAGCCCTTCGCGTTATTGAACCACTTGACCATTCCTATCTGCATGACCCCTCGACTGGTAGCTACGAAACCACTCGGTTGTCCCCGGTCACCAACAAAACATCCTTGCGAACGGCAAGTTCGTCAAGTGCCTTTCTCGAATCGAAGTCGCGACGACGAAGCTGTGCGCTACGGGTAGAGACGTTCACAGCGCCAGGCGCCATCGTTGCGTCGTCGATAGCGCCAACGGTCGTGCAATCGATCGTCACGGTTTTCCCAGAACTCGATGACTTCTGGCGCGATCCGAAAGCCTCCCCAGAACGCGGGGCGTTCAACGGAAACATGCTCGAAACGGTTTTCTACTTCAGCGACCTGGACATCGAGGACCTCACGCTCAGGCAAGATTTCACTTTGGCGCGATGCCCACGCTCCCAACTGGCTTCCGCGATCCCGGGTCGCGAAGTACGCATCTGATTCGTCGTCGGTAACGCGGCTCACCCCACCTGTCACGCGGACCTGAACTCCTGTCGTGTGCCAGTGAAAGGCAAGTGCGGCTTGCGGATTGTCCGCGAGGTCCCGTGACTTGGCGCTCTCGAAGTTGGTGTAGAAAACGAAACCGCGTTCATCCACACCCTTGAGCAACACGAAGCGAACCGAGGGTGCTGCATCACGACTCGCAGTGGCCAGTGCGCAACGACCCGCATCGAATGGTTCGCTCTCGCGAGCGCGCGAAAACTCCCGAATAAACCAGGCGATCGGGTCGGCTTCGGTCACGAACCTGGGCCTTCATCCAGGTGCTTCTGCGCGATCTCGGCCCACGAACCCGCGGGTTCGAGCGCGAGATAGTGGTGCCAGTGCGGCCGTGCGCCGGCATGGTCGCCCTTCTCCTCGAGCGCCATCGCCAAGTTGAAGTGCGCGTCGGCGAACGAGGGATCGCTCCGAACGGCCTGGCGGAACAACACGATGGCATTGGTGATCTCGTCGCGCTCGAAGTGCAAGAAGCCGAGGTTGTAGAGCGCCTCAGGCTGCTCTGGGTCGAGCGACAGCGCGCGTCGATAGTACTGCTCTGCTTCGTCGAGCCGGTCGCGACGGTAGTTGAGGTTGCCGAGGTTGGTCAGTGCGTTCGATAGCATTGGGTCGAGCGACAGCGCCTTCTGATACGCCTCTTCTGCGCGTTCGAAGGTCCCCTCTTCCTCGTCGAGCCGACAACCCTCGAGGTAGTACTCGTACGCGCGCGATCGATCCGCACCGCCCGACCGCAACACACGAACGACGTCCGACTCGAGGCCATCGATCGAAAAATCGATGACCTGCTGACCGGTCGTTGGCTCGTAGGCTCCAGCATCATCGCGTACGACAACCGTACCGCCTTCCGCCACGACCCGAAGCTCGGACAGAGGCCTAGCCGTATCAGGGAGCGTCTTGCGCAGCGTCTCAACAGTGCGTCTCACCTGCGTCAGTGGCACGCCCTTCTCGAGCAACCCCTTGGCCGCCCGCACGCCGACGAGATCTTGAAAGGTGTAGTAACTGCGACGCCCGACGCGAGCCGATGGTTCGATCACCCCGGAGCGATGCCAGTACCGAAGGCGCGACGGCCGATACCCAAACAGTCGGGCCACCTCGGAGACGGTGAACAAGCCTTCGCCGGGATTGCTCCCCGACTCCGGGTGCTTGGCTGGCTCGTGCAAAGGAGCCGACCCCGGGGTACGGACCAGCTTGCCGTCCGCCCCGAAGCCAACGCGAATGACGTTGTCTCGATCGCCGCTTTCTCCCAACTGACTCTCCCCAGGGGCGAGAATAAGCTGCCCGCTGGGAGGCGCAAGGGTCTTGGTGCTTCGGCCGAGCGGCCAGGCGCCGCGGTGCTAGAGTGCCCGCTATGGCACACCCCCCGGAGAGTGGCCCGATCGGGTTCCTATCGGACCTCCACGGAAATCTGGCGGCCCTCGACACGGTTCTCGGGGAACTGGATCGGCAGGAGGTCAAGCGAATCTACGTCGCCGGAGACCTGCTGCTTGGTGGGGACGAGCCTCTCGAGGTGTGGCACCGGCTCCAGGCACTTGGGGCGGTCTGCACGCGCGGACTGTCGGACATGGCTCTCGGTTCGGTCGACCCGGGAAGCCTGCTGCCCCTCGACGATGAGCAGCGACGGCAAGCCCGCGCGTTCTCGGAGACTCGGGTGGCGATCGGAGACCTCGTCGCGGAGCGACTCCGTCGCCTTCCGGAGCACCAGCGAATCCCGCTGATCGACGGGCGCGAAGTCTTGATGGTCCACGGGTCGCCCGCGGACAACGGCCGAGAGATCAGCCACGACCTCACGGACGAGGAGATCCTCCCACTCCTCGCAGACGATCCGGCAGACATCGTCGTATGCGGCGCGACTCACGTCCCGTTCCAGCGCACTGTCGGCGAGTACCACGTGGTCAACGTCGGGTCGGTCGGAGACGCCCCCGAAGGCGCGGTCGCGCACTACACGATCCTCACCCCCAGAATGAGCGGCGCCGACATCTTGCAAGACTGGGTCCGGTACGACACCCCGGCCGCATCGTAGCAGCCGTCGCGAGCTTCAGACGGCCGCTGCCTTGGGTTGTTCGTCTGGCGCCGAGTTGGTCTTCAGCATCTCGACGCGGCGCACGTGTCGTTCATCGGCATCGAGAACCACAATCCGAAACGCGCCGGTGACCATGGTCTCGCCGATGGCCGGCACGCGGCCAGCCAGGTGCACCAAGAGCCCTCCGAGTGAGTCGAACTCCGACTTGTCGTCGCAGATCGGTTCGCCGAGGTGTTCCTCAAGGTCGTAGACCGAAATCGCCGCGTCGACGAAGTAATGGCCGGGCGAGCGCTCGAACACGAGTGGCAACTCCTCGTCGTGCTCGTCTTGAATCTCCCCGACGATCTCTTCGACGATGTCTTCGAGGGTAACGATCCCCGCGGCACCGCCAAACTCGTCGACGACGACCGCCAAATGCGAGTGCCGCTTCTGCATCTCAGTGAGAAGGTGGTCGATCTTCTGGCTTTCGGCCGCGAAGAACACCGGCGTGCGGATCAGGTCCGCGAGTTGTCGCTTCGAGACGTCTCCCGCCTCACCAAGCACCTGGAAGAGGTCCTTGGCGTAGAGGATCCCCTCTACCTGGTCGATCCTGCCACGATAGACCGGGTAGCGGCTGTGGCCCGACTCGATGACGATGGCGAGAGCCTCCTCGACACTGTGTTCGATATCAAAGGAGACGATCTGGGTCCGTGGGACCATGATCTCGCGCGCGACCGTGTTCTTGAACTCGAGCACGCTCCGAAGCATGCGAGCATGGTCTTCCTCGATGGAGCCGATCTCCTCGCCCTGCTCAATGACGTGTTCGACGGTGAGATCGGTGAGTCGTGCCGGATCGACCACTTGCACCTCTTTTACCACCCGCGATATTAGGGCTCGAACCCAGCCAAGAGGGGTGGCGAGGGGAAGGAGCAAGAGCTCCACCGGCCGCAGCCACTTCCACACACGAACCGTCGCAGCGGCGGACCGGCGTTGAACGATGGTCCCGGTGATTGTGGCCACCACGGCATAGGCGAACGCGACGACGAGCACGCCGATGAGTGCGTGAAGCACGGTGCCCGCTTGAAGCAGCGCGTAGCCTACGAAACTCGCGGTCAATGACACGCAAAGAACCCGCCCCATCAGCAGGCGCGCCTGCACGGCATCGAGGTGCTTGAAGATCCGTTCGGCCGCACGCGCGTTCGGCCCGTCGGCCTCGGCCAACGCCTGAAGGCCGGCCTCACCCAGATTGCGAAGCCCTGCACTGACACCGGCTAGCAGAGCGCCCAAACCCACGCCGCCAATCACACCGGCGGCCAACTTTATACTGGGAACGTCCAAGACCTTGAGACTCTTTCAGGTTACAGAGGACCTGAAACTAGCGCAACAGGGAGGAGCCACTCAGCGCTTCTGCCCCCGAAGCGCGCGAATTCGCAGGCGAAGCGCGTTCAGTCGAATGAACCCAGTGGCGTCTTGCTGGTCGTACACCTCGTCCTCCTCGAACGTGGCGTAGTCGGCGTCGTAGAGGGTGTTGGGGCTCCTCCGGCCCACGACGTCTGCGTTCCCCTTGAAGAGCTTGATACGAGCTTCCCCAGAGACCTCTCGTTGGGCCTCATCGATGAGCGCCTGCAACATCTCCCGTTCTGGCGCGAACCAGAACCCGCGGTAGATGAGCGACGCGTACTCGGGAATAAGGCCGTCACGGATGCGCAGGACCTCGCGGTCGAGCGTGATCGACTCGACCGCACGGTGCGCCTTCTGCAGAATCGTGCCGCCCGGCGTTTCGTAAATGCCTCGTGATTTCATCCCGACGAATCGGTTCTCGACGATGTCGACGCGCCCTACCCCATGCCTCGAGCCGAGCTCGTTCAACCGGCGAATCAGCGCGGCGGGACTCAGCGGCTCACCGTTGAGGCTGACGGCGTTCCCGGCCTCGTACCCGATGATCACGTACTCGGGTTCGTTCGGCGCATCCTCTGGGGCGGTCGTCCAGCGAAACATGTCTTTTCGGGGCTCCACCCAGGGGTCTTCGAGGATCCCACCCTCGTAGCTAATGTGGAAGAGATTCGCGTCCATCGAGTAAGGCTTCTCGGCCGTCACCTCGATCGGGATCTGACGCTCTTTGCAATAGGCGATGCAGTCGCTGCGGGAACGAAGGGACCAGGTGCGCCACGGCGCGATCACCTGGATGCGCGGGTCGATGGCCATCGCCGCGAGCTCGAAGCGAACCTGGTCGTTGCCCTTCCCGGTGGCACCATGCGCGATGGCATCTGCACCTTCCTCACGAGCAACGTCCATCATGGCTTTGGCAATGACCGGGCGCGCAATCGAGGTGCCGAGAAGGTAGTCACCCTCATAGACCGCGTTGGCCCGCAGCATCGGGAAGCAGTAGTCGCGTGCGAACTCCTCTTGAAGGTCCGCGATGACGCACTTCGAAGCTCCGGTGGCGCGCGCCTTTTCGTCGAGACCGCCGAGCTCTTCATCCTGTCCGACGTCGGCACAAAAGGCCACCACCTCGGAGCCGTACGTCTCGCGGAGCCAAGTCAGGATCACCGAGGTGTCGAGTCCGCCGCTGTACGCGAGCACGATCTTCTTGGGGGAAGGCGCCATGAGCGACGAGGGTAGTGATCCGGAGACGGTGCGCAAGGAGGGAACCCCTGCGGCCGAGGTCCTCTGCTAGGCCACCCGTTCGATAGCCTTGGCGTCGAGTAATTCGGTGAAAACTCGAAGGGCCTGGACCCGCGGCATCTGACAGATGTCGAGCACCTCGTCGACGGTGGTTTGCCCGTCGACGAGCGAAAGCAGGAACGCGGCCTGGGGGTCGAGCCCAAGCCACTTGATCTTCGCCCGCGGAACGGAGGCGTTGAAGATGAACTCGAGCGATCCGATTCGGGTGGCATAGCGAGCTTCGAGCCGTTCACGGCTTGTCTTGGCGTACCTCGCCGCCTCTTCGTCGTCCGGCTCACGGCCGAGTTGCAGCTCGGCTGCGCTCAACGCTCCGGCGAAGTCGCCGAGGGCAAAGCGGTCAGCGATCTCGAGGTGAACTTCTTCACGAGAAGACTCGAAGTCAGGTTCGAAGTCGGGCGGAGGAGAGCTTGGGGACGAAGACTGCGCCATCGGTGGAGGAGGCAAGCTTCGCCGATCGCGATCGATGACCCAAGCATCACCCGAAGGGCGCGCGGTTGTGCGGTTCGGCCGGTCCGTGCGAGCACCTCGGCCGGTGAGATCCACTTGGCCGTCTCGGCCGAGCACACTCGGAAAACCGGATCCGCTCGACTCCCGCCGTCGCGAAACCATCGCTAGGCCGACTTGCCGACGACGCCCTTGAACATACGCTGGGTCCGACCGAGCGACTCGAGTTCGTCCTTGAGACCGCCGATGTCACCTCGCTCGAGGAGTGTGCGCGCGTTGTCGACGACGCCCTTGGCCTTGTCGATCGCGTCTCGGCCGAAATCGCTACCTGCCACGATCTGTTCCACCTCCGGAAAGAGGCGCTCGATCTCTGCGATGAGCGTCTCGGCTTCTTGGCGAACCTGTTCGCTCGCCTCGTCCTCACGCCGAGTGACGGCGTAGTCGGAAGCGTCGGTCATCATGTCGTTGATCTCGTCCTCGGTGAGGCCGCTCGTGGCGGTGACCGTGATCGACTGCTCCTTGCCGGTTTCGACGTCCTTGGCGTGCACGCTCACGATGCCGTCGGCATTGATCTCGAAGGTCACCTCGACTTCGACTTGACCGGCCGGGGCTCGGCGAAGGCCCGTGAGAATGAACTCTCCGAGCAGTTCGTTGTCTTCGGCTCGGCGAGACTCGCCCTGGAGGACGAGAATCTTCACGGCAGTCTGGTTGTCGCGCACCGTCGTAAACGGCTTGCTGCGCGACGTCGGAACGGTGGTGTTCTGGGGGATCAACTCCTCGAAGTAACCGCCAACCACCATGATCCCGAGCGTGTGTGGTGTGACGTCGAGGAGGACCATGTCCATCTCGGGCGAATCGTCAACCAAGGCTGCGCCCTGAATCGAGGCTCCTAGCCCGACGACCTCGTCAGGGTGCACCCCTTTACAGGGATCCCTCTGAAAGAAGGAGCAGACGCGCTCCTGGACCTTGGGCATGCGCGTCATACCGCCAACCAGAATCACGTCCTCTATCTCGTCTTTGCCGAGACCGGCCTCGGAGAGGGTGAGTTCGCAGATCTGGACGGTGCGATCGATCAGGTCGGCGGTGAGCTCTTCGAGTGTCGCGCGCGTGAGAAGGCGTTGCAGATGGAGCGCCTCGTTCCGTGAACTCGAAATGATGAAGGGCAGGTTGACCTCGGTCTCGGTCACCGCGGAGAGTTCGCATTTGGCCTTCTCGGCGGCGTCCTTCAGGCGCTGAAGCGCCATGCGATCTTGCCTGAGGTCGATCCCATGCTCGTGCTGAAAGCCGTCGACGAGCCAGTCGATCACGCGCTGGTCGAAGTCCTCGCCGCCGAGGAAGGTATCACCCGCCGTGCTGATGACCTTGAACACGCCCGAACTCGAGATCTCCAAGATCGAGATGTCGAACGTGCCGCCTCCGAGGTCGAAGACGGCGACCGTCCGGTCGATGTTCTTGCCGAACCCGTACGCAAGCGCCGCTGACGTCGGTTCGTTGATGATGCGGATGACATCGAGCCCTGAGATCGCGCCGGCGTCCTTGGTCGCCTGACGTTGGTTGTCGTTGAAGTACGCAGGGACGGTCACCACGACCTTGTTGACCTCTTCACCGAGGTAGTCCTCAGCGACCATCTTCATCTCTTGAAGTACCATCGCACTCACTTCAGGGATGCTGTAGACCTTGTCTCGCATCTTGATGCGGCAGTCCCCGTGCGGCCCCTCGACGATGTGAAACGGGCACGTCTGGATCGCGTTCTTGACTTGCGGCGTGTCCCATTTGCGACCGATCAGCCGCTTGCACGCGAAGACCGTGTTTTCGGCGTTCGTCACGGCTTGGCGCTTCGCGATGTGACCGACGAGGCGCTTGCCTCCTTCGGTCACGGCCACCATGGATGGCGTAACTTTGTACCCGCCGCGATTTGCGATCACCACAGGCGTGCCGCTCTCGACGACGGCTACGCACGAGTTGAACGTTCCTAGGTCAATTCCTATGACTCTTTCCATGCCCCTGTTTCCGAGCGCTCGAACGCCGTGCCCACACTACCCCCCGAGCTGCTTCTTCAGATCTTTCACCATCTCGTGGCTCGGGTCCAGCTTTGCGGCCTCGTCGAGCTCTTTGTGCGCGCTCTGGTCCATGCCCGCACCAATGTAGATTTTCGCCAAAAGAAGGCGTGTATCGAACGAATCCGCCTTCAGCTCGAGGCTACGTAGCGCGAAGTCACGGGCCTTTCGGAGGTCTCCGCCTGCCGCCATCAACGCCTTGGCGGCGCGCCGAGGCGCTTCCGGGTCGTTCGGAACGGCCTCGGCGACCTTGGCCCAGGAGATACTCGCCGCGGCCCAAAGGTCGTTGTCTTCTTCGTACTTGGCCTGCTGCCGGTGGATGTCGACGAGTTGTACGCGAAGGTTGGAGTTCACCCGCCTGTACTGCTCTTGGAGCTCCTTGCTGTCCGCATCCAACGCGAGCGCCATGCGAAGGGCAGTGGCCGCAGCCGCAAGATCGCCCTTGGCCTCGGCGGCGCGGGCGCTTTGCACGTGATGCTGGGCGCGGTCGACGCCGCCGGTGATCCCGGCCGTGTGCTTGAGTGACTTCGTCAGATCTCGAAGTGCGGCCTTCTTACCGACCTTCGCACTCGGCGATGGAATCGAGCGGGCGGGCTTCTTGGGTTGCGCACGGCCGCGCAGCCGTCGTTGCAGGAGCTCGCGTCGACGCTCCATCCGAGCGTGCTCCTCCGAGCCAGGAACCAACGAACGCGCTGGCGCTTCACTCTCCCGTATCGGAATCGGGTCGGGTACCGCCGACGGCTGCCAGCGCTCTGACGGCGGCGCGGCGGCTTGGCGTTCCGCGACCGGTGCCTTGGACAGCGCCTTGGTCATCGCCTGAGCTCTCGCTTCAACCCGGTCCATCTGTTTCTCGGCCGAGTTGACCGCGATCTGCTGGTCGAGGTAGCGATCGTAGGCTTCCCGCTTCTTCGCCCTTCCGATCGCTTCGTATGATTCGGTGATCTTGCGGAAAACGACTTCCATCTTCCGCTGGAAGTCCCCGAGGTTCTTTCCGTAGTAGGCGTCTGGGTGGAACTTCTTCGAAAGTGCGAAATAGGCTTTGCGAATGGCGGCGCGGTCGGCGTCTCGGGCGACGCCGAGACGCTCGTAGTGGTTCAGTTTGTCCGCCCGACGAAAGGCGTCGACGATACTGTCTTGCAACTCTTGCGGGAGGTCGCTATTGCGCGCGACCTCGACCTCGGGCGGTGCGCTCGAGTCCTGCGGAATGACCCACTCGACGAGCTCGAGCTCGATCAGGTGCTCGATGACTCCCAAGACCTCGGCGGGTGTCATCACGGTCACGTCCGCGATGTCATCGAGGTTCAACACGCCGTCGACACACGAGTGGACAAACCCTGCCCGTGCGTCGATGTCATGGGCTCTGGCGTCGGCTCCTTCTACAAGCCGTGGGATCTTCTCCTCTGCCACCCCTCGTGGTCCCCCTCCGAGTACACTGTAGCTCGACCGTCACGGAATCAGCCACTCTAGGAGCGCCTTCTGGGCATGCAGACGGTTCTCTGCTTCGTCCCAAACTCGGGACTGAACACCGTCAATGATGTTGGCGCTGACCTCCTCGCCACGATGGGCGGGGAGACAATGCAAGAAGATCGAGCCCGTTTCGGCAGCATTCATGAGGGAGTCGTCCACGATGAAGCCCGCAAACGCCTCAAGACGGGCATTGGCTTCACCCTCTTGGCCCATGCTGGCCCAGACGTCGGTGGTCACGACGTGAGCGCCCGCGACCGCTTCGCGGGGATCGCTCGACACGGACACGCGTGCGCCCTGGCTCTTGGCCGCGGCTACGATCGAGGGGTCCGGTTGGTAGGCCGACGGGCATGCCAGTGAGAGCTCGAAGCCCGCGACCTCCGCCGATCGAATCCAGGAGTGGGCCATGTTGTTCCCGTCGCCTACCCAAGCGACCCGGAGCTGTTCGATGGGTCGGTCCAAGCTCTCCCGGATCGTCATCAGATCCGCGAGCAACTGGCACGGGTGGTATCGATCCGACAAGCCGTTGATGACTGGGATTGTCGCGTGTTCGGCCAACAGCTCCAGCCGGTCGTGCCCGAACGTGCGGTACACGACCCCGTGGACGTACCGGCTCAGCATCCGCGCGGTGTCTTCGATGGGTTCGCCTCGATCAAGTTGGGTGTCTTTGGAGATCAAGGTGACCGGCAGCGCCCCAAGCTCGTGGATACCTACCTCGAACGAAAGACGTGTCCGTGTCGATGCCTTCTCGAACACGACGGCCACGGACTTTCGAGCGAGCGGCTCAGGATGCTCGGGCGTGCCTCGGAGCGACTTGAGTTCCGCGGCCCGGTCGAGCAGCGAAAAGAGCTCGTCGCGTGAGAGGTCTCCAATGGATAGAAAGTGCCGGATGCCCACGGCTACCCTCCCTGCGCGTCGAGCACCGACTCGAGGATGGCCAGGCCCTCATCGAGTTCGTCCCGGGTCACATTGAGAGATGGCGAGATCCGCAGAACGTTGCCGCCGGCGGTGGTGATCAGAAGCCCTGCCTCAAACGTAGCGCGAAGCATGGCCCCCGGGTCCACGCCCTCGGCAAGCGCCAGGCCGCGGAGCAGCCCCATACCACGAACACCTGCCGTGGCGGCGCGCCCTGCATCGATTTCGGCCAGTCGGGCGGCGAGATACTCGCCGACCTTCTCGGCGTTGTCGATGAGGCCTTCGTCTTCGAGGATGAAAAGTACGGCCAAGCCCGCGGCACACGCCAAAGGGTTACCGCCGAAGGTGCTGGCGTGACTCCCCGGTGGAAGCCCTCCCGCGAGTTTCTCAGTGACCGCCATGGCGCCAAGTGGGAACCCGCCGCCGATGCCCTTGGCCAACGAACAGCCATCGGGAACGACGCCGTACCACTCCTGTGCCAGAAACCGGCCCGTTCGGCCGTAGCCGGTTTGAATCTCATCGAGCAACAGGAGGGCGCCGCGTTCGTCGCAGATCTTGCGGGCGCCCTCGATGAAAGCCTGATCGGCGACGATGATGCCGCCTTCTGCTTGGATGGGCTCGAAGATGACCGCCGCTGTCTTGGAGGTCACGGCCCGATCGAGTGCTTCGAGATCGTTGAAGTCGACGAACCGGACGCCCTCGAGCATGGGGCCCATACCAACGTGGTACTTCGGCTGACCGGTGAGCGAGAGGGAGCCCATGGTCCGACCGTGAAAGCTGTTGTGTGTCGACACGAACTCGGTCCGACCTTCGTCGCCGCACTCGAAGTGGTAACGCCTCGCAAGCTTGAACAGAGATTCGTTCGCTTCTGAGCCGCTGTTGCAGAAGTAGACCTTGCTGAACGGTGTGCGGGCGCAAATGGCCTCTGCGAGCTCGATGGCGCGGTCGTTGTAGAAGACGTTCGAGACGTGCATCAGCCGGGCCGCTTGCTCGCCGATGGCTGCCGCCAAGGTGGGGTGGCCGTGGCCGACGGAAAGCACCGAGATCCCGCCCGACAAGTCTAGGTACTCGCGCCCCGACGCGTCGGTCACACGACGCCCGCGACCGTGCGTCAGAACGAACGGTGCGGGGGCGTAGTTGCCAAGCTGGACGTCTTTGGCGGTGCGGAGCATGTCTTCCTGCCGGGTCATGGTGCGTGTTGCTGGGGCCCTCAGGGGGCGGCTTGGGAAACCCGCGACATACCACCAATGATCGGGGGCGTCGACCCCGGCCGGAGGTCGACTCAGCGTGTGATCTCGGTCCCGATGCCGTGATCGGTGAAGATCTCGAGGAGCACCGCGTGGCGCACCCTGCCATCGATGATGTGTGCTTTGCGCACGCCACCCGCAAGAGCGTTCAGGGCGCAATCGACCTTCGGGATCATTCCGCCCTGGATCACGCCATCATGCTTGAGGGCATCGATCTCGCTGGCGCTCAGGGAGCTCACCACCTCGCCATCTTCGCCGCGAACGCCTTCGATGTCGGTGAGGACGACGAACTTCCGCGCGCGGAGGGCCTCGGCCACCTTGCCCCCAACCGTGTCGGCGTTGACGTTGAGCGAACGCCCATCGGCGTCGATGGCGATCGGCGCAATCACAGGAATGAAGCCGTCATCGACGAGACGGCGAACCACCTCGGGGTTGACGTGAGTCACCCCGCCGACGCGGCCGGGGTCGACCCACTTCCCGTTCTTGGTCTTCATCTTGTCGACCTTCTTGGCCCGGAGGAAGGCATCGTCCTTGCCGGTCAAGCCGACGGCGCGGCCTCCATGCCCTGAGATCAAAGAAACGATCTCCTGGTTGATCTTGCCGCCAAGCACCATCTCCACGACCTCCATGGTGTGATCGTCGGTGACGCGGAGGCCATCGAGGCGCTCGGTACTCACCCCCATCGACTTGAGGGTGTCGTCGATCTGCGGGCCCCCGCCATGCACGACCACGGGGTGCAGCCCAACGTACTTCATCAAGACCACGTCCCGGGCGAAGCTGTCGCGGAGCGCGGGGTCGACCATTGCGTTGCCCCCGTACTTGATGACGAACACGTCCCCATGGAAGCGCCGTATGTACGGGAGCGCTTCCTGAAGCGTCGCGGCCTTGCGAATGAGGTCGTCCATCCCCGCCCCTATAGCAGAAATCCGACGGCTGGCTGACTTGCCTACAGGATGTACTTGGCGAGGTCTTGGTCGGCCAAGATGGGTTCGAGGGTCGTTCGCACGTAGTCGACGTCGACGACGAACTTGGACTGCGATCGCTCGGACGCGTCGTAGGAGAGCTCTTCGAGCAGCGCCTCCATGATCGTGTAGAGACGACGGGCACCGATGTTCTCGGCGCGGCGGTTTGCCTCAGCCGCATAGCCAGCCAACTCCTCGACAGCCGCCGGTTCGAAGACCAGCTCGATGCCTTCGGTCGCCATCAGAGCTTCGTACTGCTTGGTGAGGGCGTTCTTGGGCTCGGTCAGAATACGAATGAAGTCGTCCTTCTCGAGCGAGTCGAGCTCAACGCGGATCGGGAACCGCCCTTGCAGCTCGGGAATCAGGTCCGCGACCTTCGACACGTGAAAGGCGCCGGCGGCGACGAACAGAATGTGGTCGGTCTTGACCGCACCGAACTTGGTACTCACCGTCGAGCCTTCGACGATGGGGAGAAGGTCGCGCTGAACCCCCTCGCGCGACACATCGGGGCCGCCAAGCCGCCGATCGGAGCCTACCTTGTCGATTTCGTCGAGGAACACGATCCCAGCCTGCTCGGTGCGCTTGACCGCCTCGCGCTGGACGGAGTCGTGGTCGATCAGTTTGTGGGCCTCTTCTTGCTTGAGGACCTCGAGCGCTTCGGGAACCTTGAGCCGTCGCCGCTTCGTACGGCCTTTGAACCCCGGCATCTGCGACATCATGTCTTGGAGGTTCACCTCCTCGGTCCCTTGTGAGCCGAAGATGGTCATGAAGGGGTTGTTGGTATCGGCAACGTCGAGCTCCACTTCAGTTTCGTCGAGCGCTCCATCTCGAATGCGCTGCCGCGTGTCGTTGATCTCGCTCGTCGAGAAGAAGGGTTCGGGCTGGGCGGCTTGTTGCGGCGAGATCTGAAAGCTCAGCGGCCCGAACTGGTGGGTCTGCGGCTGCGCTTGTGCCGGGGCAGGTTCTGCGGCGGGACGCTCCGCGAGCAGTATCATCTTGGCGAGTCGATCCTCGGCGTGGTCTTGCGCGCGAGTCTGAACGCCTTCGAGGGCTTCGCGCTCGCAGATTTGAATGGCGTTCTCGACGAGGTCGCGAATCATCGACTCCACATCGCGGCCCACGTAGCCGACCTCTGTGAACTTCGAAGCCTCGACCTTGACGAAAGGGGCGCGAGCGAGCTTGGCGAGACGACGGGCGATTTCGGTTTTGCCGACGCCTGTGGGCCCGATCATGATGATGTTCCTAGGCGCGATTTCGTCTCGAAGCTCGCTACCCACCTGTTGGCGACGCCAACGGTTGCGAAGTGCGATCGCCACCGCACGCTTGGCCTTGTGTTGGCCGATGATGTAGCGGTCGAGCTCCCCGACCGTCTCGCGGGGTGTGAAGTTGCCTACGCTCATCCGCCCATCTCCTCGACGACCAGCTCGTCGTTTGTGTACACACATATCTCGGCGGCGATTTCGAGCGCTTTTCGAGCCACCTCGGCGGCAGGAAGCTCGGTGTTGCGAATGAGGGCCCGCGCGGCCGAAAGCGCATAAGACCCGCCCGATCCGATCGCGATGACGCCCTCGTCCGGCTCGATCACGTCGCCCGTGCCGCTCAACAGCAGTGTGGTCTCTTCGTTCATGACGATGAGCATCGCCTCGAGCCGACGGAGGTATCGATCGGTGCGCCAGTCCTTGGCGAGCTCTACCGCCGCCCGCTGAAGGCTCCCCCGGTGTTCCTTGAACTTGGACTCAAACCTGTCGAGCAGGGTGAAGGCGTCGGCTGTGGCGCCGGCGAACCCCGCAACCACCTTGCCTTCGGCCACCCTTCGGACCTTCCGCGCCTGCCCCTTCATGACCGTCTGGCCAAGCGAGACCTGGCCGTCTCCCGCCATGGCGGCTTGGCCGTTCCGTCGAACGGCGACGATGGTGGTGGAACGAAAAACGGGCTTTTCCTGGCTACTCATGGAAGTCGAGCGAACGTAAGGACGCCGTTTTGGGCTGTCAACTACCCCTGCTTCTTCTCCCGGGCGAGCGGATGCGCCTTGTCGTAGACCTCCATCAATCGGTCCACGCTGACGTGGGTGTAGCGTTGCGTCGTCGACAGACTCGCGTGGCCGAGGAGCTCCTGGATGGCGCGGAGGTCGGCGCCAGCGTCGAGAAGATGCGTGGCACACGTGTGGCGCATGGCGTGGGGATGCAGGTCGCCCCGCCCGGCACCGAGCGCGCCGTAGCGGCGCACCACGTTCTGGACCTGGCGAATACTCAGCCGCCCTCCCCGCTTAGAGAGCCATAGCGCTTCGGCGTCGGGAGCCTTGGCATTCGACAGGAGGCCCAAGCGAACGGGAAGGTACGCATCGAACGCATCGAGCATCGAACGCCCCACGGGGACCACGCGCTCCTTCCCGCCCTTGCCCATCACGCGGGCCGAGCTGCTCCTCGGATCGACGTCCGACACATTCATGGCTGCCAACTCACCGACCCGAACCCCGGTGGCGTAGAGGGTTTCGAGGATCGCACGGTCGCGCACGCTGAGCCTGGGATCGCTCGAAGGGCTCTTCGGCGGCGCATCCACCACCGAGAGGGCCTGACCCACCGTCAAGAAGCGCGGGAGAGGCTTCGCGACCTTCGGGGAACGAAGACCGGCAGCGGGGTTCTTGTCGACCAGACCACGCTTGAGCAAGAAACGATAGAAGGAACGGATCGCGCTCACCTTCTTCGCGAGTGTGCTCGACTGATTCGACGCGAAGAGACGCGAGAGAAACCCTCGAAGAGCCACGACGTCGAGTTGGTTCGCATCGGCGGGCAGCTCTTGCTCGCGGACGAAGTCGGCGAAGCTCCTGAGGTCGCGGATGTACGTCTCAACCGTCCGCGGAGAGCTTCGACGCTCATCCGCCAGGTACTGCGCGAACGCGTCGATCTGCACCTTCAGCGGATCGGTGGGCATCGCGAAACTCTATCACGTCGACCAGCCAGGCCCCGAGATCCTGCAACGCGCGCGCGCCCTGTGCATCTCGCCTCGCGCGCTTGGCCATGCGGCGCCCTTCGGGTGGTGGCACCATGCTCCACATCGCGTTCGAGGGCTGAAAGTCGTCGTTGGGGGTACGAAGGTGACCCAGCAATCCGCCCAGCATGGTCGTGGGTGGGGGAAACGAGAGCGTGGCCCCGTGCACCTCGTGGGCGAGCTTGATGCCGAGCAGCATCCCGCAGGCAGCGCTCTCCACGTAGCCCTCGACCCCGCTGATCTGCCCAGCGAGGTAGAGGCCTGAATGGCCCGAGACCGAGAGAGAGTCATCGAGCACCTTGGGCGAATCGACGAAGGTGTTGCGGTGGACGCTCCCGAGGCGCTCGAATTCCGCGTTCTCGAGACCTGGAATCGTTCGAAACACCCGCTTCTGCTCCGGCCACTTCATCCGGGTTTGGAAGCCCACCATGTTGTAGGCCGTGCTGCCCGCGTCCTCTTGCCGAAGCTGAACGACGGCATGGGGGCGCTTGCCCGTTCGCGGATCGACCAGGCCCACGGGCTTCATGCAGCCAAACGAAAGCGTCTTCGGACCTCGGGCCGCCATGATCTCGATCGGGAGACAGCCCTCGAAGTAGCGGACGTTCTCGAACTCGCGGGCTTCGACCTTGTCCGCCTCGAGCACGGCGGTCACGAACGCATCGTATTCGGCCTCGTCCAGTGGACAGTTGATGTACGCTGCGTCGCCACCTTTGTCGTAGCGAGATGCACGGAAGGCGACGTCGTAGTTGATCGAATCCGCGGAGACGATCGGCGCGATGGCGTCGTAGTAAGCCAGGTGTTCTTGGCCGACCGCCTCGGCCAGCGCAGCCGCGAGGCCGCCCGAGGTGAGCGGGCCGGTCGCGATCACCACCGGGCGGTCCGCAGGGATGGCGTCGACCACTTCATGAACCACTTCGATAAGTGGATGCGACCGAAGACGCCTGGTGATCTCGGCGCTGAAGCGGTCCCGGTCGACCGCGAAGGCGCCACCGGCAGGCACTCGGTGAACTTCGCCGACCTCCATGACGAGCGAGCCGGCTTGCCGCATCTCTTCTTTGAGAAGCCCAACCGCATTGTGCAGCGCCGCCCCCCGGAACGAGTTCGAACACACGAGCTCGGCGAAGTCCACAGAGTGCTGAGCCGGGGTCTTGTTGTTCGGCTTCTGTTCGATGAGCCTGACGGCGACGCCCCGTTCGGCGAGCTGCCAGGCACACTCGGTGCCGGCGAGGCCCGCACCCACGACGACGACTCGAGTCACCGGCCTAGCCTAGCCCGTCGCAGAGCCAGCGGCAGGCGGTGTCTCTCCGGACTCGTTGGCCTCGAGCAACTCGTCTGGGTCGTAGGGCCGCTCGAAATCGCAGGTTTCGTTGGGGCACTTGAGCTTGGGGTTCTTCTTGCCGCCCATCGCGACAAGGAAATCGCACGCACACGTCGGGCACTTGATGCCGACTGGCTTCTGCCACACGCGGAAATCGCATGACTCCTCGGATTGGTAGTTGGTGCAGCCGTAGAAGGGTCGACCTCGACCTTTGGGCTTGATCGGAATGATGTCGCCCGTCTTGCACTTGGGGCACTTGTAACCGAGGGGGACAGCACGCGTGTGCTTGCACTCCGGGTACCGCGAGCAGCCGAGGAACCACCCGTTGCGGCCCCAGCGCTTGTTCATCTTGGCATCGCACTCTTGGCAATTGTAGTCGGTGAGCTCGGGCTGCTTGGGCTCTTCGATCTCGCCGTCCGGCCCGATGTTGAGGGTGTAACGGCACTCGGGGTAGTTCGCGCACCCAATGAACGGCCCGTTCCGCCCCCAACGCTTGACGAGCGCGTGACCTGTGTCGGCGCACTCCGGGCACTTCTCGCCGATCTCGACGGGCTCGGGCCACCACTTGCCCTTCTGTTCGACGGCGTGTGCGATCTGCGCCTGGAGCCGCTCGTGGAACGGTTGAAGGACATCGAGTCGCTTGGCCCGCGCTTCTCCAACGGCGTCGAGATCGTCTTCGAGCTTCCGGGTGAAGCCGATGTCGGCAAGGTCGAAGTTGTCGGCCACGAGCTTCTCGATGACCAACGTGCCAAGTGGGGTCGGAACCAGCTTGTTCCCCTGCTTCTCGACATATGAGCGTTGCTCGACCTTGCTGATGATCTCCGCGTACGTGCTCGGCCGGCCGATCCCTTCTTCCTCGAGCTTCTTGACGAGGGTCGCCTCGGTGAAGAGCGGTGGGGGTTCGGTCTGCTTGGCGTGAGACTCTACGCCGGGCGGGATCACGAGGTTTAGGACTTCGCCCTCGCTCAGTTCGGGAAGGCTGTCGTCGTCGTCTGCCGGGGATTGTTCTTCGCCCGCCAGCGGCTCGGTGGTAGCGCCATACACCGCGCGCCACCCGGGAACCTTCAATACACTGCCGCTCGCCCGAAGCCCGTAGGTCCGCCCGTCGGTAGTGGCCTCGATCTCGACGCCGGTTTGGTCGAAGACCGCAGGAATCATCTGAGAGGCCACGAAACGATCCCAGATGAGCTTGTACAGCTTGCGCTGCGGGTCCTTGAGGTACTTGCTGACCTCTTCGGGCGGAAGGTCGAGCCGCGTGGGGCGAATCGCCTCGTGAGCGTCTTGGACGTTTTGCTTCTTCGACTTGAAGATGTTCGGCGCATCGGGGACGGCGTCCTTGCCGTACTTCTTGCCGATGTACGCCCGGCATTCGTTCACTGCGTCAGGCGACAACCGAGTGCTGTCCGTACGCATGTACGTGATGAGTCCCACCGTCTCAGCGTTCTTGCCGCGACCCAGGGTGATTCCTTCGTAGAGCTGCTGGGCGATCCGCATCGTTCGCTTTGGCGGCATGCTGAGGCGGTTCGCGGCGTCCTGCTGGAGCTTGGATGTGGTGTAGGGCGCGGGCGCCTTGCGGGAAGCCTTACGCTTGGTGATCCCGCCGACCTTGAAGTCAGCCCGCTTGAGGTCGGCGACGTACTTGGTCGCATCGGCGTCGCTCAAGGCGGCGAACCGCGAGCCCACCTTGTCGAGCTTCTTGCCACCGACGCTCTGAAGATTCGCCATGAACGAATGGGGCTTCTCGCCTTTGAGGCGCGCGTCGACCAGCCAGTAGTCGACCGGTACGAACGCGTCACGCTCGTGTTGCCGGTCGACGATGATCCGAAGCGCAGGCGTCTGAACCCGACCTGCCGAGAGCCCGAAGGCCAGCTTCTTCCAAAGCAGGCTCGACAATGGGTAGCCGCCGATGCGGTCGAGCACTCGGCGCGTGCGCTGTGCCTCGTAGAGGTTGGAGTCGAGATCGCGCGGATGCTCGAGGCCTTCTTTCACACCTCGCTTGGTGATCTCCTCGAAGAGGACGCGCTGAATCTCGGCCTCCTTGTTGGCCTTTTTGGCGACCTCCATGAGGTGGTAGGCGATGGCTTCGCCCTCACGGTCAGGGTCGGTGGCGAGCAGGACTTTGTCGGCCTTCTTGGCCGCCGCGCGGATCGCTTTCACGACCTCGGGCTTCCCTTTTTCCTCTAGGAACTCGTAGGTTTCCTGAAACCCGTTGTCGATGTCGACGCCGCCGCGCTTGGGAAGGTCTTTGATGTGACCCTTGGACGCAAGGACCTCAAAGCCGTCACCGACGTACTTCTTGATGGTCTTCGCCTTGGCAGGGGACTCCACGATGAGCAGAGTTTTCGACATCGATCTCCTTTAGTAAGACTCGCTCGTCGGCGCGCAA
>JBCCEK010000032.1:0-28038 GCA_039030295.1 Myxococcota bacterium
CGTCAAAGCAGCAAAAGATCGTCTCGCAGAGTTGAGGACCGAAACGCCGTAGGGGGGCTGAGGCAACATGTCGGAAGAACACGAATCGGGGGATGAGGTTCTGGGGCTGAGCGCCGATCAGGTGGCCGAGCTCGAAAAGCTCGACGAGGCAATCGCCAAGTTCGAGCAGCAGAAGCGGTGGTCGGACATGATCCGATCCATCTTGAAAAAGGCGGACCTCGTCGTCGACCGGGACGACCAGGCTGCCCTTTTGCGACAAGCGGGGACGCTCTACCTCGAGCGCTCCAGCAACCAGGCAGAAGCGATCAAGTGCTTCGAGCGCCTGCTCGAGATCGACCCGGAGGATGTGGACGCGATCGGACGTCTCAAGGAGATGTACGAGAAGCGCCGCGACTGGGAGAAACTCATCCGCACGATGCAGCGCGAAGTCGAGCTGTTGCCGGAAGACGATCGACTGATTCGCTACGCCGAGATGGCTGACCTCGCGACGCAGCGCCTTCGCAAGCCCGAGGTCTGTATCGAGCTTTGGCAGAAGGTCCTGGAGGGCGATCCGCAGAACCCGAACGGGCTGAGCAACCTGGCGCAGCTGTACGAACGGGCCCGGCAGTGGGAACCGCTGGCGGAGGTCCTCGAGACGCTGATCGAGAGCGACACCGATGTGGTGCAGATGAAGCAGCAGCTTCAGAAGCTTGGAATGATCTACGCCGACAAGATCGGCAACGACGAAGGCGCGATCGGTGCTTTCAAGAAGCTGTTGGAGCTCGATCCATCTGACCGCCGGGCGCAGGAGCAACTCAAGCGGCGATACGTCTCGCTTGGCGCCTGGGACGAGCTCGAGACGTTCTACGCTCAAAACGAGAAGTGGGACGAGCTGATCCGAATCGTGGAGCGGCAAGCCGAAGCTCAGGAAACAGCGCCCGAAGACCGCATTCCGCTTCTGTTTCGTGCGGCCCGCCTTTGGGAAGACAAGAAAGACAAGCGTGACCGTGCCGCGCGCGTCTATGAGAAGATTCTCGCCGCCGACGAAGACAACGTCCAAGCGGCCGAAGCGCTGACTCCGATCTACGAGGAGGCGCACGACGCTCGAAAGCTCGTTTCGGTGCTCGAGGTGCGTTTCGCCCATGCGACCGAAGTCGAGTCCAAAGTCGACTTGTTGGCGAAGATCGGCCTCGTCTTTGAAGAGCGCCTTCGCCAGCCAGAGATCGCCTTCGAACGATTCCTAGAAGCGTTTGCGCTCGCTCCCGCGATGGAAGAGGCGAGGGTGCACGCCGAGCGTCTCGCCGGCGAGATGAACGGTTGGGACAAGCTCGTCGATGGCTACGAATCGGCCATCGACGCGGTGTCAGACCCGCATCAGGCGGTCCCCGTGCGACTGAGCTACGGCCAGACGCTGGCGGCCCTCGAGCGGACGGAAGAAGCGATCGCCCAGTTCCGGTTGGTCTACGAACTCGAGAGCGACAACCTCGGCGCGATCAACGCGTTGGGTGAGCTGTACCTGCGCACAGAACAGTACCGTGAGCTCCTAGGGATCTACGCGCGTGGGATCGAGCTCGAGCAGGACCCCGAAGTGCGGCTTGGGATCGCGTACCGTCGCGCCGAGCTTTGGGCCGGTCCGCTGAACGACAACGAAGAGGCCATCGCGAGCTACGAAGGAGTCATCGACGAATACGGCGTCGATCAGGCCGACGCGTGTCGAGCTCTAGAAGCGCTCTACGAAGAAGAATCTCGCTGGCAGGGGCTCGCGCAGCTTCTCGAGCGGCGAATCGAGGCTGGACCCGAGACCGAAGAGGAGATCGCGGCGCTCAAGTTCCGGTTGGGCGTGACGAGTGAGACACGCCTCGACGACAAAGCGCGCGCGGTCGAGCTCTACCGCGAGGTCCTTTCGCTCATCGCCGAGCACGATGGCGCCAAAGAACGACTCGAACGACTCCTCGATGATGAGCAGGTTGCGGCCAACGCGTCTCGTGTTCTCGAACCGATCTACGAGATGACCGACGACTGGTCTTCCTACGTGCACGCGCTTCGGGTGCAGCACCGTTTCAGCGAAGAGCCGAGTCAGCGTCTGCGCCTCTTGACCCGCGTGGCCGACACGTACTTCCAGTACATTGGTGATCCGGAACGAGGGTTCGCGTCGCTTTGCGAAGCGTTCCGCCAGATGCCGTCGGACAGCGCTTGTCTCAGTCGCATCGAGGTGCTTGCAGGCGAGCACGACCGGTTCGCGACGGTCGCCGAACTCACCGGGGACCTCGCAGCGAGCGTCGAAGATCCAACGTTGAGCCGGTCCCTTTGGATCAAGACTGCTCAGGTGCACGACACGCAGCTCGGCGACGCCGAAGCTGCCGTCGCCGCTTATCGCAAAGTGCTCGAAGTCAACCCTGGCGACTTCGAGGTCCTCGACGCACTCGATGTCGTTTTCCGCGGTGCGCAGCGTTGGCACGAGCTCATCGGCGTGTTGAGGGCACGCGTGGACGCCCTGGTTGACCCTGACGACAAGACCGCGGTGCTGGCCGAGATGGCGCGTATTCATGCGGACTGCCTCGAGGACGCCGAACAAGCCATCGTTCTCCAGAACGAGATCCTCGGCTTGGACCCGACCAACCGTCGCGCGCTGACCGCCCTCGACGAGCTTCTGGCGCATCAGGGCAAGTGGAGCGACCTCGCCGACAACGTCGAGCGCCAGCTCGCAATGGCCGACGAACAGCACGAGCAGACCGAACTCTTGCTCAAGCTTGCCGAAATCCGTGAAGGCAGGCTCGAGTCGACCGAGTCCGCGATCGAGATCTATCGGGATGTCTTGGCGAACGATGCGAGCAACCCGGCGGCGCTTGGTGCCCTCGAGAGGCTCCTCGAATCGCCCAAGCATCAAGCCTCCGTCGCGGATATCCTGGAGCCCATCTACAAGGACAACGGTGCCTCTGCCCGACTCGTCGAGGTGTACGAGATCCAGGCGCATCACGCGACGTCGGGAGAGAGGCGTGTCGAGCTCCTCCAGGAGATCGCCAAGCTCCAAGAGTTTTCGATCAGCGACCTGCAGGGTGCGTTCGAGAGTTTTGCTCGTGCGTTCCGTGAGGATCCCGCCGATCCCAAGACTCGCGAAGAGCTCGAGCGCCTGGGCGCGGCCATTGGCGGTGCAGACGCGCTCGCGGGCGTCTACGAACAGGTGGTCGCCACGCTGGACGACCCCGACTTGTCGGTTGAGTTTCTTCTGCGCGCGGCGGAGATCCGCGAGGACGTTCTCGGTCAGGTCGATCGGGCCGTAGACCACTACCGCCGTGTCCTCGAGCTCAACGAGGATCATCGCCCTTCGGCAGATGCGCTCGAGCGACTCTTCCAGCAGGCCGAGCGCTACGAAGACCTCGCGGCGATCTATCGGCGAAAAGCGACGATGCTCTCAGCGCCGAGCGAACAGCGTGAGCAGCTCGTGAAAGCGGCGGCGATCTACGAGGATATCCTCGACAAGCCGTCCGAGGCCGTTGCCGTGCACAACCAGGTTCTCGAGATCGACTCGGAAGACATCGAGTCGCTCGACCGACTCATCGAACTTCAGATGCGGCTCGCCAAGTGGGACGACCTTCTGACGTCGTACGAGCGCAAGGCCGAGGTCGTCACCGACGACAGCACGCGGGCGCAGCTCTACACGGCGATGGGCCAAGTCCACGAAGAGCAATTGGACGACTCGGACAAGGCGATCGAAGCGTACCAGCGCGTTCTTTCGATCGATCCGGATGACCTTCCTGCTCTCGGCCACCTCGACGGATTGTTCGAGAAGACGGGCCAATGGCGGGATCTCCTTCAGGTCCTCGAGCGAGAGTCGGAACTCATCGCCGACGAGTCCGATCAAGTCCGCGTACGCTTCCGAATTGGCGAACTCTGGCGTCGTCACCTCGACGATCCGTCGCAGGCGATCGACATCTACCGCGACATCCTCGCGCTCGCGCCGGACGACCAGCCAACCTTGGGCTCGCTCACCACCATGACGCGGGACGCCGTCGAGCCCTTGGCCGCTGCGGCGGTGCTCGAGCAGGTCTACCGAGACGGTGGCGTCTTCGACAAGCTCGCCGAAACCCGAGAGGTCCAGGTCCGACACACGGACGACCCGACGGAGCGAACGGAGCTTCTGCGACAGCTGGCAGACATCTACGAGGTGCAGCTCGAGAACCCACCCGCTGCGTTCGGAGCTTTCGCTCGCGCGTTGCCGCTCGACATTCACAACGAGGGGACATTGGGCTCCCTCGAGCGCCTGGCTGAACAGACCGGAAGCTGGCGAGAGGTCGCGAGTCGATACGACACCGAGGTCGAGGGGCATCGGGAAGAGTCACCTGAATCGATCGTCCACCTCGCGAAGCGGTCCGCGATGATCAACGAAGTCCAGCTCGACGACGTCGAGGCGGCGATCGAGCGCTACCAGCTCGTGGTCGACATCGATCCTGCCGATGTGCCCGCCATCGAGGCGCTCGACCGGCTCTACGAGCAGACCGAGCGTTGGGGTGAGCTTGCGGCGACGCTGAAGAAAGAGGCGGCGATCGCGACGACGCCCCAGGACGTTCTCAGTCTTCAGTTTCGTACAGGGCAGATCTACCAGAACCAGATCGGCAACGTCGATTCGGCGATCGAGCAGTATCGAGAGATCATCGCTGCCGCGCCCGAGTTCGAGCCCGCCGTATCCGCCCTCGAGGACCTCTTCGCGGGCGGCGTGAGGCCGATGCAGATCGGCGAGGTGCTGGAGCCCCTCTACCGAATGCAGGGGAACTGGGATCGGCTGATCACGGTGCAAGAAGTTCAAGTCGAGCATCAAGAAGACCCGATCGAGCGGGTCGTGATGATGCACCGGCTGGCCGAGATCGCCGAGGACAAGACCGACGATCACGGACGCGCCTTCCAGTGGATGCAAAAGGCGCTGCTCGAAGACCCGAGTCACGATCATTCGCTCGGCGAGGCAGAGCGCCTGTCGGCGATCGTGGATGGGTGGGGTCAGCTTGCGAACACCTACGCCAACGGGATTCAGCACACCGGCGATCCGCTCAGCAAGGCCGAGCTTGGCCGGAGGCTCGCCCGCGTCTACGAGGAGCAGCTCGACGACGTACAGCGTGCCGAGGCGACGTATCGCTTCGTTCTCGGGGTCGACGACCACGACGACAACGCGCTGAGAGCGCTCGATCGGATCTACCAGGACCACCATGCGCACCAGGCCTTGGTGGAGGTCCTTCAGAAGCGGATCGAAGGCTCTAGCAATAGCAGCGAGCTCATCGAACTCCACTACAGGCTGGGACGCGAGCTCGAAACGAAGCTCGGGTTCACCGAACAGGCCATCGAGGTGTTCAACAAACTCCTCGACGAGCACGATGCCGAGCATGCCGATACGATTCACGCTCTCCAGGGCATCTACGCGAAACTCGAGCGTTGGCCTGAGCTCTTCGCGACCTTTGAGAAGGAACTAAGCATCGCACTCGGAGACTCCCAGCAGGCCGAAGTCTTCTCGCGGATGGCTCGGCTTTCCTCGAATCGCCTTCGAGATCCGGAGCGCGCGATCGGACTTTGGCAACGAGTGCTCGATCTACGAGGAGAAGACGCTGAGGCACTGAACGCGCTCGGCGACATCTATGCATCGCAAGGGAACTGGCGAGACCTCGTCGACGTGCTCGAGCGCGAGGCCGCCATCGCGGAGGACGACGCGTTCCGCATTCAGGTGTACTCAGACCTTGGACGGGTGTGGTACGAGAAACTCGATCGCGAGAGAAACGCGATCGAGAACTGGGAGCGTGTCCTCGATATCGATCCAGGCAACACGTACGCGCTCTTCAGTATCGCGGAGATCCAGCACGCCGGCGGGCAGTCGCGCGAGCGCGCCGACACGCTCCACCGAATCATCGATGTCGGTGCGGCGACCCTCGAAGACTCCGATTTGGTCAACGTCTACATGCAGCTCGGCCACATCTACGGGACCGAGCTGGGGCAACCCGGGGACGCCGTCGATGCCTACCAGAATGCGCTCACGGTCGACCCAGCGTTCTTCGAGGCACTCGATTCCCTCGAGCTGATCCACCGCGAGGAGGGTCAGTGGGAAGAGGCCATCGGTGTGATGGAGCAGCGCGCTCAAGCGCTCGTCGAGCCCAAGGACAAGGTCAAGCAGCTCTTGGCGGTCACCGAGCTTTGGGAGACCGAGGTCGGGCACAAGGACGGCGCCGCCGGTGCGTTCGGTCGAATCCTCGATGTCGACCCCATGCACGAGTACGCGTTTTCCGAGCTCCTCACGCTCCACAAGGAAGCCGAGCGCTGGGACGAGCTGATCGATCTCTACGTCACCCGGATTGAGGCGACCGAAGAGCGCGATGAACGCATCGAGCTTTTGCGTGCGGCTGCGAGGGTTTACGAGGAGAAACTCGAAGATGGCGAGCAGGCGTACCACACGCTCTACATCGCCTGGTGCGAGGACTACACCAAGCGGGACACGATCCTCGACCTCGAGCGGGTCACCGCGTCGGCGGACAAGTGGAACGAACTCCTGAGCTCCGCGAACCAGACCCTGCAAGAGGTCGACGACCCGCAGACTCAGATCGCCATCTGTCTGTGCTGCGCGAAGTGGTACGGCCAAGACCTCGGCCATCCCGAGTACGCGATTCCGTACTACGAGCAGATCCGGGCGCTCGACCCCAGCAACGCGAAGGCGTGGTGGCAGCTCGGCGACCTCTACGAAACCACGCACCAGTGGGACAACCTCGCTCAGGTACTGGCCAAGCTGGTCGAGCTCACCAACGACGACGAGGTCAAAGCCAACACCTATGTTCGCATGGGTGACCTCGCCGAGGACCGCTTCGCGATGCGGCAAGAAGCAGAGGACTACTACCGCCGCGCCCTCCAGCTCAAGGACAAGCACGTGGGCGCCCTCGAAGCGCTCGAGCGGATCTACCGGGAGGACGGTCGCTCGCACAAGCTGCTCAACATCCTCGAGCGGAAGGCAGAGGCAGTCGAAGACGTCGAAAGCGTGGTCTCAGCACTGCTTCAGGTTGCCGAGGCCTACGAAGAGCGTTTCGACGACAAGAGCGCCGCAGTCGAGAACTTCGAAAAGGCGTCCGAGTTGGCGCCGTCCGATCTGACGGCCCTTCGTGGACTCGAACGGCTCTACCAGCAGGCAGAGCGATACCAGGATCTCGTCGGCATCCTTGAGCGTCAGTACGAAGTGGTCGCAACCGAACGCGAGCGGATCGACATTCTGATGCGCCTTGCGGCGATGTGGGAAGAGGAGTTCCGCAGGCCCGAGAACGCCGTCGAGCGTTTGGAGCAGGTCCTAGACATCGATCCGCTTCACGACGACGCGCTTTGCAAGCTCGAGGAGCTGTACCGCCTCACGCAGCGCTGGGACGACTTGGTGCGAACCTACGATCGGCACGCCAGCGCGACCGCCGACCACGAGGAGCGGGTGCGCATCTTCCGCGAGCTTGGGCAGGTCTACTCGGTCCACAAAGACGACGTGGAACAGGCCATCGACAGCTACTTGAATGCGCTCAACCTCAACGAACAAGACATCTTGAGCTTGCAGTCGCTCACGAAGCTCTACGAACGCAAGGGGGACCACTCCGCTGCGCTCGACATGATGGGGCAGCTTGCCGGTGTGGTCGACGACCTCGACGAACAAGTGTCTCTCAAGCACCGCATGGGGCGCATCCTCGACCAAGAACTCGGCGATCGCGTCTCGGCTCTCGAGCACTTCCAAACCGCAATCGACCTCGACCCTGGGCATCTCCCGTCGCTCGAGGCGATGCGGCACATTCACGTTGACTCAGGCGATTGGGTGGCGGCAGCCAAGATGCTCAGCCTCGAAGTCGCACAGACCGACAATGAGCGCGTAAAGGCCGCGCGGCTGGTCGAGCTCGGCCGGATCCGTGCAGAGCGCCTCGACGATGAGCCTGGTGCGGTCGAATCATTCGAAGCGGCACACGCCAGCGATCCCGACAACGAGGACGCGCTCCTTCCGCTGGTCGACGCCTACGTGGCCAACGACCGACACGAAGACGCTTTCCCGCTTCTCGAGGTGCTCGTGCAGCGCTCCGACAAGCGCGACCCGGACGAGCAACACCGCCTCGCCTCGCTTCTTGGCGAGACGGCGACGAAGCTCGGGCGTGCCGACGACGCGGTCATCGCGTACGAGCGAGCCTTCGCGATCGAGAACGACGACCCGACCACCATCAAGGGGTTGGCGGGCAGCTACTTCCGCGCAGCGCGCTGGGAAGACGCCTTCAAGTACCATCAGGTGTTGCTGGTGCAGCATCGGGACGCGCTCGGCCGAGACGAGATCACGGAGATCTTCTACCGCCTCGGCGTGGTGAAACGAGAGCAGGGCGAGGACAAGAAAGCTCGCAACATGTTCGACAAGGCGCTCGAGGAGGACACGCACTACGTGCCGGCCCTCGAAGCCATGGTGGCACTCCAAACCCGCGAGAACGATTGGGAGTCGGTCGTTCAGTACAAGAAGCGCATCTTGGACGTTACCGACGAGCCAGCGGAGCGCGCGAAGCTGCTCGAGGAGTTGGGTGATCTTTGGCAAGACAAGTTGGATTCGCCCGATTCCGCGGCCGAGGCCTTCACGGAGGCGCTCGATCTCGATGCCGACAACCACGTAGTACTCCACAAGTTGCTGGCCACTCATCAGTCGGCAGAGCGCTGGTCCGAGGCGATCGACGTCATCGAAAGGATCAGCGAGCTCGAGGCGCGCGACGAAGCCAAGGCGAAGTACGCGTACACGGTCGGCGTCATCCTACGAGACAAGCTCGAAGACGAGGACGCCGCGCTCGATCGCTTCAGCGACGCACTCGACCTAGATGCGACGCAGCTCAAGCCGTTCGAGGCCGTCAACAAGCTTCTCAACACCCGCAAGGACTGGAAGGCATTGGAACGGGCTTACCGTAAGATGCTTCATCGCATCATCAACCAGGGCAACACCGACCTCGAGCACAACCTTTGGCACACCCTCGGGATCATCTATCGGGATCGTCAGAAGAACTTCGACGCGGCGGCCGAGTCGTTCCGCATGGCCGCGGGGTTGAAGCCCGACGATCCGACCGAGCACCAGATCCTCGCGGAGCTCTACGCCGCGATGCCCGAGAAAACCGAAGAGGCGATCGCCGAGCATCAGTGGCTGCTGGCCAACGATCCAAACCGACTCGACTCATACCGAGCGCTGTACAAGCTGTACTTCGACGCCCGCGCCTACGACAAGGCGTGGTGTGTGGCGCGGACGCTCACGTACTTCGGCAAGGCCGACGAGGAGCAGCAGAAGTTCTACCAGCAGTACAATCAGGAACGGGAGATCCAGCCCCGCGCCCGCGTGAGCAACGAGCAGTGGGTCAAAGAGCTCATGCACAGCGATCAGGACATCTACATCTCGAAGATCTTCGAGGTGATCGCGCCGGCGGTCCGTGCGTCGATGGCCTGGTCCGACAAGAAGCTCAACTTGCACAAGCGCAAGCCAGAGGACCTGGCGAACCCGAGCCTCGCGCTTTCGCGACAGTTCAAGCTGGCGCAAGACGTGCTCAATATCTCGATCCCGGTTCGGCTCTTCGTGCAGAAGGAGCTCTCGGGCGCGCTTCGGGACGAAGCTCGAAGCAACCCCCCAGCCATCATTACGGGTTACACGCTGTTGTCGGGCTACCGACCTGTCGATCTGGCGTTCGTCTGCGGCCGGCATCTGACCCACTACCGTGGGGAGCACTTCATCCGCACGATGTACCACTCGCATACCGAACTCCGAACGCTGCTGCTGGCGGCGATGCGGGTGGTCGGTATGGGTGAGGGCGATGCGAGCGTTGACGCGACGGCCAAGCAGCTCGCGCGCCACATGGACCAAGCGCATCTCGACGTTCTGAAGAAGATCGTCCGGAAGTTCCTCGATGCCGGCGGCAAGGCTGACATCAAGCGCTGGATGCAGGCGACCGAGATCACCGCGTTGCGCGCAGGGCTCCTGCTCTGTGACGACGTCGAGACCGCGGTCCGGATGACCCAGCAGATTGCATCCGAATCGACGGCGGACTTGCCGCCGAGGGACAAGGTCAAGGAGATCGTGCTTTACAGCGTCTCGGAGAGTTATTTCAATCTTCGAGAGGCCCTCGCGATCCAGATCAAGGTCTGACGGCTCGGTCTGGGTCTCAGTCGGCGCTGGCGCGCCTCGGTGCAGCGTGGCAGGGATGCCCCGTGCTCGAGCGCGTGCTCCACAACGAAGCGGAGACCCTGGCGTTGGCGCGGGACCTCGCACAGGTGGCCCAGCCCGGGGACCTCTTCGGGCTCGAGGGTGAACTCGGTGCCGGCAAGACGACTTTCGTTCGAGGGGCGATTCACGGGCTCGGGGTGTCTGAGGACATGCCCGTCACCAGTCCGACTTTTGCCCTGCTTCAAGAGTATCCGGGCAGGCTTCCTATCGCCCATGCGGACTTCTACCGGCTGATGAACGAATCGGAGCTCGATGAACTCGGATTCGAGGAATGGCTCGATTCGAACGGCGTGGTCTTCGTCGAGTGGGGTCGCAAGTTTCCGTCGATTTCGGAGCGAGTGACGCTGTGGGTCGAACTCGCGTTCGTCTCAGACGATGCTCGACACGTGAGACTAGTTCCGCAGAGCCCGCGAGGGGCTGAGCGGCTTGAATCGCTGCAGCGCCATTTCGCGCCATGAAGGCCGCCATTCCGATGGGGCCGGAGTCACTGGTTGCGGGTCGCAGGACCCTCTGGTAAGCCCGCGCGAACGTTCTCGCCGATCAACGACTTCCATGCCCCGCCGCGACGACATTGAAAGCATCCTTCTCATAGGGTCGGGGCCGATCGTCATCGGGCAAGCGTGTGAGTTCGACTACTCGGGGACCCAGGGCGCGAAAGCGCTCCGCGAGGAGGGCTACCGGGTCATCCTCGTCAACTCGAACCCGGCGACGATCATGACGGATCCCGAGTTCGCGGACCGCACGTACATCGAGCCGCTCACCCCGGAGGTGGTCGAAGCCATCATTGCTCGCGAAAAGCCCGATGCGGTGCTTCCAACGCTGGGCGGCCAGACGGCACTCAATCTGGCCCTCGAGCTGGCGGACCGCGGTGTTCTCGAGAAGCATGGCGTCGAGCTGATCGGCGCCCGTGTCGAGGCGATCCGAAAGGCCGAAGAGCGTGAACTCTTCAAGGCCGCCATGGACAAGATCGGCCTCAACAGCGCGATCGCCGAAGTGGCTCGCACCGTCGAGGATGCGCACGCCATCGCGGACCGAATCGGCTTCCCGATCATCTTGCGTCCCTCGCTCACCATGGGCGGTTCCGGAGGGGGCATTGCCTACAATCGGGCGGAGTTCGACAAAGCGATTCGCTGGGCGTTTCAGTGCAGCCCGATCCACGAATGCCTCATCGAAGAGAGCCTGCTCGGCTGGAAAGAATACGAGCTCGAGGTCATTCGCGATCACGCGGACAACTTCGGCGTGATCTGCACGATCGAGAACCTCGACCCCATGGGCGTTCACACTGGCGACTCGATCACCATCGCACCTGCGATGACCCTCACCGACCGCGAGTATCAACGGCTTCGCGACGCCGCCCGAGCCATCATCACCGAAATCGGTGTCGATACGGGCGGGTCGAACATCCAGTTCTCCGTCAATCCCGAAAACGGCCGCGTGATCGTCATCGAGATGAACCCTCGGGTGTCGCGTTCGAGCGCACTCGCGTCGAAGGCCACCGGCTACCCCATCGCGAAGATCGCGGCGAAGCTGGCGGTAGGCTACCGCCTCGACGAGCTCCGAAACGACATCACCGGGACGAGTTCAGCATTTGAACCGACCATCGACTACGTCGTGACCAAGATGCCTCGCTTCGCGTTCGAGAAATTCGCGGGGGCAGACCCGCGACTCACGACTCAGATGAAGTCAGTCGGTGAGGCGATGGCGATGGGCCGAACGTTCAAGGAGTCGCTTCAGAAGGCTGCGCGTTCTCTCGAAACGGGCAAAGACGGCCTGAGCTCCCTTCTGCAACGAGTCGACTACCGAGACCTTGCCGAACAAGTGCGTCGGCTGCGCGAAACCGGCGAGGCGATCAACACGGCCAAACCCATGTTGCAGGACCTTCCGCCGGCGACCGAGAGCGAGCTGCGGGAGGCGATTCGCGAGATCATCCGGACGCCGCTCTCAGAGCGCCTCTGGTACGTCGCCGACGGCTTGCGCGTCGGGCTGTCCGTGGATGACCTTCACGAGGCCACCGATATCGACAAGTGGTTCCTCGAGCAGATGCGACAGATCGTGGCTTTCGAAGGTGTCCTCCGCGACACCGCCGGAGCACCGCTGTCACCCGACATGTTGCGGCACGCCAAGGAGATCGGCTTCAGCGATCGGCGGATCGCCGCCCTGCGCGGGGAGGCCCCGGAGGTCGTTCGGCAGCTTCGCGCCGACCAGGGCATCGAACCGATTTTCTCCAGGGTCGACACGTGCGCAGCGGAGTTCCCGTCCCTCACCCCCTACATGTACTCGACCTGGGGTGAGCAGAGCGAGGCCAACGTCAGCAACGGCAAGAAGAAGGTGATGATTCTTGGCGGCGGGCCAAACCGAATCGGTCAGGGGATCGAGTTCGACTATTGCTGCGTTCACGCCTCGTTCGCCCTCAAAGAGATCGGCTTCGAGACCATCATGGTCAACTGCAATCCGGAGACTGTGTCGACCGACTACGACACGTCCGATCGTCTGTACTTCGAGCCGCTGACCTTCGAAGACGTGATGCACATCGTCGACATCGAAAAGCCGGACGGGGTCATCGTGCAGTTCGGCGGCCAGACGCCGCTCAAGCTCGCGGTCCCCCTCGCGCGGGCCGGCGTTCCGATCCTGGGAACGACCGCAGATGCGATCGATCGTGCGGAAGACCGCGAACGGTTTGACGAACTACTGGTCAAACTCGGTTTGAAGCGGCCGCGCGGAGGCATCGCCAAAGGGACGAAGGACGCCTTCGCAGTGGCCGAAGAGATCGGCTTCCCCGTGGTCGTCCGGCCGAGCTACGTCTTGGGCGGCCGCGCCATGGAGATCGTCCACTCCACCGAGGAGCTTGCACGCTACATGACGGTCGCCCTCGAGGCGGTCGCCGACGCCGAGACCCAGACGATACTCGTCGACGAGTTTCTGAAAGACGCCATCGAGGTCGACGTCGACTGTGTGTCTGACGGCAAGGACGTGGTGATCGGCGGCTTGCTCCAACACATCGAAGAAGCAGGCATCCACTCGGGCGACTCGTCGATGGCCCTCCCGGCTCACGCGTTGCCGCCAGACGTGCTGGCGACTCTTCGGTCTTCGACCCGCGCGCTCGCCCTCGAGCTTGGCGTCGTGGGTTTGATGAACGTCCAGTTCGCCGTGCGCGGGAGCGCTGTCTACGTCATCGAGGTGAACCCTCGTGCGTCACGCACCGTCCCATTCATCAGCAAGGCGATCGGTGTCCCCCTGGCGAAGGTCGCTGCCAAGGTGATGACTGGGTCCACCTTGCGCGAGCTCGGGTACACCCGCGAGATCGTGACGAACCACATCGCCGTCAAAGAGTCGGTGTTCCCGTTCAGCAAGTTCCCTGGCGTCGACACTATCCTCACGCCAGAGATGCGCTCCACCGGGGAAGTGATGGGCATCGCCGACAACTTTCCGGATGCGTTCTACAAGGCGTTGCTGTCCGCGTACCTCGAGATTCCCACCGAGGGGAAGGTCTTCATCAGTGTGAAAGACCGAGACAAGCCCGCGGCGGCGGACCTCGCGAGGCGCCTCCAGGACCTCGGTTTCCAGATCATCGCGACGGCTGGGACGCAGCAGCAGTTGGAGCGCGCTGGGGTCCAGGCCGAGCGGGTACACAAGGTCGGCGAAGGGCGACCCCACATCGTCGATCTCCTGCAGAACGGTGACATCGCCCTGGTCGTCAACACGACCGAGGGCGCCCGCGCGATTCGCGATAGTCGCTCGATGCGTCGCCAAACGGTGATGAGTGACGTCCCTTACTTCACGACGATGGCCGCCGCAGTGGCGACTGCCGATGCGATTGAGGCGCGTCGGCGCGGGCCTCTTTCCGTCTGCTCGATCCAGGAGTACCACGCCCGGAACACCGAGCTCGCGAGCGTCCGTCCCACGCCACTCACCGCGCGCTAGCCCGTCGGCTCGAGCCGCGCTCGGCCGGGTTCCACTTGCCTCGTTTCGAGGGGCGGTTTACGAGGTTTGAGATGGACAGAGTCCCGATGACGCCCGCCGGCCACGCGGCCCTGACAGCCGAGCTCAATGCGCTCAAGGCAGAGCGGCCGAAGATCTCCCAAGAGATCGGCGTCGCCCGTGAGCATGGCGACCTGAAGGAGAACGCCGAGTATCACGCTGCCAAAGAGAAACAGGGGATGTGCGAGGCACGCATCGCCGAGATCGAAGACAAACTCTCTCGCGCGGAGGTGATCGACCCGTCGACCCTGAGCGGCGACAAGGTGAAGTTCGGGGCGATCGTCGAGCTCGAAGATGTCGATAATGGCAAACTTGTGACCTACCGACTCGTCGGCCCCGATGAATCGGATCTAAACGAGGGCAAGATCTCGATCACGTCGCCTGTGGCGAGAGCCCTCGTGGGCCGCGAGGTGGGTGACGAGGTCAAGGTCGTCACGCCCGGAGGCGTTCGCAACTACGAAGTCGCCGACGTTCGCTGGGGCTGAGCACGCCGACGACCCAGAGTCACGACGTGTCCTCGCTCCTTGACCATGACGTCGAAACGCTCCCCGGTATCGGGCCGCGAAGCGCGGCGATCCTGAAGGGTCGCGGTCACGAGAGTGTCGGCGATCTGTTGTGGCTTCTTCCGAAGCGGTACCTGGACCAGCGTCACCCGACGCCGATTCACCAGCTCGTCGCCGGCGAGTACGTGGTCGTCGAGGGTCGCGTCAAGAGTGCTCGGCGGTTTCCTCGCGGGCGACACATGGGTCTCGAGGTCCGCGTCGAATCCGAGTCCCCGGCCGGCGCCCACGAGGGCTATCAGCAACTCAAGCTCGTCTGGTTCCGAGCGGTGCCTGGCCTCACGCAGCGCTTCGAGGTCGGCTCGACCGTGCGGGTGGCGGGCCAGGTGAGCGACTATCGCGGCGTGGCGACCATTGCCCACCCAGAGACGCTGGCCCCGGAGTCCGCGGGCGAGATCGAGCCTCGATATCCCGACATCCCGGGACTCCGAGGGAAGAGCCTCCGGAAGGCGGTGCGGGCAGCGGTCGATCGGGCTGCACACGAGGTCCCTGACCTGATCCCGGAGGCCCAGCGCGTTTCCCGCGGTCTCGGTCGGGTCGGTCAGGCGCTTCGATCGATCCACGTCCCCACCGACGAAACCGTGGATGCCGGTCCCGGCGCGGCGCACCCCGCGCAACAAAGGCTGGCGCTCGAGGAACTGGTACTTTGGGAGCTCGCGCTACGGATGCGTCGAGCGAAAGAACCTGGCGGCGCCGCGCGCGCCTTCGAGGCCGAACCGCATGTTTCCGTCGCTCGCGATGCCTTCGCGTTCGATCTGACCACGGCCCAGCGCGATGCAGTCGACACCCTCAGCCGATCGCTCAACAGCGCAGATCCCATGCGCTGCCTCCTTCAAGGCGACGTCGGTTGCGGAAAGACGGCCGTTGCCTTGGTGGCTTGCGCCCAAGTCGTTGGAGGGGGGGCACAGGCGGCCTTCCTCGCGCCCACGGAGCTCTTGGCCGAACAGCACGCCATGAGCCTCCGGCCGGTGGCCGAACGCCTCGGGATTCGGCTGGGCGTGTTCACCGGCACGCTGTCGAAGCACGAGAGGCGGGCGATGCTCGACCGCATGTCGACCGGGGCGGTGGACCTCGTCGTTGGAACCCACGCGCTTCTCAGTGGGGACATCCGCTTTTCGAACCTTGGCTTGCTCGTCGTCGACGAGCAGCATCGTTTCGGCGTCGCCCAGCGACTCGTCCTCGGGGTCCGAGATGCGCAGCATCAACCGCACCTCCTCGTCATGACGGCGACCCCGATCCCCCGGAGTCTGGCGTTGGTTCTCTACTCGGGACTCGACCTGGTTGTGATCGATGCCAAGCCTCCAGGGCGCCTCCCGCCAAAGACCGTCACGGTGATACGTCGGGATCGGGACAAAGTGCACCGACAGATCGAACGCGCCGTCGAAGCCGGAGGCCGTGCCTTCGTCGTGTGCCCCGCGATTTCACAATCTGACGAGGTCGTGGGCGTGGACGCCGTGGCGGACGAGATGCGTGCGCGGTTCGGAGACGACGCCGTCGGAACCATCCATGGTCGGCTCGGCGGCGACGAGAGACGAGCGACGATGCGAGCGTTCGCCGACGGCGGGGTCAAGGTCTTGGTGGGCACGACCGTCGTCGAAGTCGGCGTCGATGTGCCAAGTGCGAATCTGATCGTGGTCGAACAAGCGGATCGCTTCGGCCTCGCGCAGCTCCATCAGCTGCGGGGTCGAGTCGGCCGCGACGGTCAGAAGAGCGCCTGCTTGTTGACCCACCAGACGCCTCTCACCCCGGAGGCGGAGACCCGGCTTCAGGCGCTCTGCGACACCGACGATGGATTCAAGCTGGCCGAGGCAGACCTCGCCCTCCGGGGCCCCGGGCACCTGTTCGGGTACCGTCAGTCGGGCGCGAGTGGGCTTCGCTTCGCCGACCTCGGAGATGCTGCCCTCTTATCCGCCGCGAGCGAGATCGCAGATGAGATCTTGGCCGCGGATCCGTTGTTATCCAGGCCAGAGAACGCGCGTGCTGCCGCCGCGGTCGCGAGGTGGGAGCGGTTCGCGGCCGTCCGTGAGGAGGCCGGGTAAGTGGCAGGCCACGGTTGTGGCCGGCTTCTTGACGCGATCCGGCCGCACAGGTACTTCCTGGACCATGGCCTTGGTTCATCACGCCCAGCGAGAAGTGACGCTCAAGGTCGTCTACTATGGGGCGGGACTCGGCGGCAAGACCACCAACCTCGAAGCGCTCCACGACGGCACGCGGCCGGCGTACAGAGGCAAACTGGTGTCGGTCAACACCGAGGCTGAGCGCACGCTCTTCCTCGACTTCTTGCCCCTCGAGCTCGGGAACTTTCGCGGTTACGACTTCCGGCTTCACCTCGTGTCGGTACCAGGCCAGATCGCTCAAGACTCCACGCGCCAAACGGTACTACGGCGGGCGGACGGCGTCGTGTTGGTCATCGACAGCCAAGTCGCCGCCGCCGAAGGCAATAGCTTCAGCATCCGAAACCTGCACTACAACCTTCGCCTGCATGGTGTGGATCCCGACCGTGTTCCGCTGGTGGTTCAGTACAACAAGCGCGACCTTCTTGGCGCGATGAACGTCGGGGAGCTTCGCGAAACGCTTGGCGTCCCTGACGGTGTTCCCGAGATCGAGGCCTCAGCCCGCGAAGGCTGGGGCGTGTTCGAGGCGCTCAAAGCGATCGTTCGAGAGTGCATGCATCAGCTTGGGGACCCAGTCCGTCGTGCCGAGGGGTACGTGTCATGTCTGCGCGATCAACCGCGGGACCACTTTTATCCACGAGGACCGGTTTCGATGATTCACTCTCTCGTTCCCGACGAAGAGCGTGAGCCGGCGACTCAGGCCCGCGAAGGCTAGTGACGCAGTCATCTCCGCCCGCGCACACGGAGCGCCTCAAGAGGGTCGCCTCGACCATCGAGGTGCTCCCGGTCCGAACGCCGACGCTTCCGCCAGCCACGCACACGAACACGTTTTTGGTCGGAACAGGGCAGGCGGTCCTGGTCGAGCCCGCGACCCCGTATCGGGATGAGCAGGACGTCATGGTCGACTGGGTGGAGGCTTCTCGGAATCGCGGGATCGAGGTCATCGCGATCCTCGCAACGCACCACCACCCAGACCACGTCGGTGGCGCCGTTGCCCTTTGTGAGCGCCTCGACCTTCCGCTGTGGGGACACGAGATGACAGCCGAGCGGCTCAATGGAATCGTAGCCCTCGACCGGCTGCTCGAAGACGGCGAACGCCTCGAGCTTGCGGGCCCAACACCGACTTCGCTGACGGCCATGCACACCCCAGGGCACGCACCTGGGCACCTCTGCTACACCGATGCGCACAGTGGCATCATGATCGCGGGCGACATGGTCGCGTCGATCGGGACGATCATTGTCGAGCCCTATGACGGAGACATGACCCTCTACCTCGACTCGCTGCGGCGAATGGCGGCTGCGGAACCCGCGGCGTTGCTTCCTGCGCACGGCGACATCATCGACGACCCACAAGCCATGCTCGGCTTCTATGTGGCGCACCGGCTCATGCGCGAGGGCAAGGTCGCAGACGCCCTCCGGGCGCACGGGGGTCCCGCCAAGCCCCAAGACCTCGTCGCCAAGGCGTATGACGATGCGCCAAAGTCGGTCTGGCCACTGGCGTTGCGTTCGATCGAGGCGCATCTGATCAAGCTTGTTCGGGACGGGGCGGCGAGGGTGGATGACGACGGCTGGTCTCCAGCTGATGGCTCCACAACGTAGCGGGCGCCCGCCCGCTTCACGTGATTCACCTTGGACCGTCGATCCGGTTTGGCAGTCGAATATGAGCTGCAGGCGTCGTCTCCAGCCGGCGGACGGTGACCTCCCGCGACGATCGCGCTTCTCCCGCTTCCGCGTGCCGCGCGTAGAGCCAAACCGAACCCGCGGGGACGCCGCGCAGCACGAACCGACCGGTCGCGTCCGTTCTTGTCGCCGCCTCCCAGTTGGGCGGGTCCTCCCAGGTGACTTCGGCGCCCGGTACGGGCTCTCCGTAGGCGTCTCGAACTTCCCCCTCGATAGAGCCCCCAGGAGACAGGCGAACCGGGCGGAGCTCTTGGGGCCGATCGACGTAAAGAGGTCGCTCGAGTTCGACGCGCTGCGACTGGGTCTCATAGTCAGGGTGCGTGAAGATCACGTCGTAAACCGCCACGGGGACCTGTCGAAAGGCAAAGCTGCCATCGCCGTTCGTGAACTGCGTGTGTGAGGTGGGTCCTGCCAACGTAACCTTCGCGCGCGGGAGTCCATTCGAGCTCCAGTCGTCGATGACGCTCCCGAGGAGTGTGACCCCCGACTGAAGCACCACCTCGACGTCGTCGGTATCTTCGATGCCATCCACGTCGGCGTCGCTGTAGCCGGCGTGCTCGACGCGGAGGCGATACGGTGGGTCGGGCAACGCGGGAACCACGAACGTACCGTCGGCGCCGGACTTGCCGCTTCGCCGTCCGCCGGTGCCAGGGGCTCCGGACGTGGCCGAGACCAACGCACCCTCGATGCCGTCGCCGCGTTCATCGACCACCCGGCCCCGCAGCGTTCGCAACTCGCTCGACAGAACCAGCTCGACCTCGACGTCGTCATCGTCCACCAAGGTCGACTCGGCCGCGGGCTGGAGGTCATAGGGGAGGGCGGCGACCTCGACCTCGCCTCGCACGGCGAGGAACGCGAAGCGCCCGTCGTCTCCGCTAACCGACATTCGAGGGAGGCGTTCGGTTGGGACGCGAAGCTCGATCGGAATGCCAGCGAGCCCTTGGCCGCGAGCGTCGATCACGCGCCCGCGAAGTTCGAAGCCCCGTGACAAGACGATTCGCAGGTTGCCGACGACTGTACCGGGCTCCAGACGAATGGGCTCCGATTCCCGAGGTGCGTATCCGGGGTAGACCGCGAGTGCGGAGTACGTTCCGGCGCCGAGTCCTTCGAGTTGGAAACGACCGTCATCGTCCGTTCTCGCCTGCTCGGCGAGGGCAAGTTGCCGTACGCCGCTCGAGGAGATCGGGGGAACGGGGCCCGCGGTGACGCCGAGCGAGTCGGTGCCCGCAGCGAGCGTTGCGCGTTCTCTGCCCCCGCCGAACGCACGAACGCTGGCACCTCGTACGGGATCGCCTCGCGTGTTGACGACGACACCCGCGAGCGTTGCGCCCCGCTCCAGTCGAACGTCGACGTTGGGCGCTTCCTTCGTGGCGCGGAGAGGGCCGGATGGAACGTAGCCTTCAACCTCGACGTAGACGGTCTGCGGGTCGCCGACGACTCCGGGTAGGGTGAACTTGCCGTCAGGGTCCGTGGTGGTGGTGCGTGCGTAGGCCCCGAGGAGTCCGCCCGCGACATGGACCCGAGCTTCCGGCAGGCCGCGCCCCGTGCGTGCGTCGGTCACCTCCCCCGCGAGGGACCATCCCGGGGCCAACCTGAGGCCGAATACCCGCGACGCCCCGGGGTCCAGAAGAATCCCCTCGACCGGCGAGGAGGCCAGGTTTCGTCGGCTGGCGCGAAGCTCGTACACGCCAGCCGGGAGCTTTGGCCACGAGAATCGGCCTTCCGCGTCGGACAAGACCGACTTCGGAGGCCAGAAACCGCTCCCCGCGAGCGAAACCTCGGCTCCCTCGAGCGGCCTGCCGTCGTCCCCGTACACCCTCCCGGCGATCGCCGCCGATCCTGGCGGTTCGGCAGCCTCGTTCGTCACTCCGGTTCCGAACCTGGGTCCGCCCTTGCCAAGGAGGTCGGGTTTCGGCGCATAAACACCTGGAATCAAAAAGGTTCCAAGGACTAGGCAGCCTGTGATTGCGCCGGCGACTCTCACTCGCTGTGGTTGTATCTTCGTTCGGGGCCGCGCGCGAGGCCGCATCGTTGCGAGGGTGTCGGACGGGTGCTACATCGCGCGTCCCTTCGACGGGAAAGAGCCATGGCCAAGACGTGCGACTATTGCGGCAAAGGCCGCCACAAAGCTCACAAGGTGAGCCACTCCAACATCAAGACACGGAAGTGGCAGCAGCCTAACCTGCAGTCGGTCCGCGCGCGCATCGCCGGGCAAGTGCGCAAGGTGGTCGCCTGCACCCGTTGCATCCGCGCGGGGAAGGTTGTCAAGGCGGCGTAGAACGCGCCCCCGGGTCGCGCTCCCGCCCGGATGCGATCCGACTTCGATCGTCCTCTCCTTCTGGGTGGCGCCGGAGCACGCAGGGCAGCGGCTCGACCGTTTTGTCCAGTCTCGGATCCCGAGGCTTTCGCGCACGCGTGCGCAAGAGATCGTCCGCAGCTGCGCATATCGGGCGGATGGCTCCCGCCGCCGAGCGAGCGAGCGAGTCCGGACGGGCGAGACCGTCATCTTGGTGCGACCCGCCTTCGAGGAGCCGGAGGTGCCCCTCTACTTTGACGTACTCTACGAGGACGCGGCAGTACTGGCCGTCGACAAGCCCTCAGGTTTGCCCGTCCACCCCTCGGCGACCTACCACAAGAACACGCTCACCTATCTCCTCCGCGAGCGGTTTGGGGACGACGCCCCTCAGATCGCGCACCGCCTCGATCGTGAGACCAGCGGCTTGTTGCTTTGTGGCCGCACCGCCGAATCTGAACGGCGCCTGAAGAACGCCTTCGAGAATCGTCGGGTCAGCAAGCGCTACCTCGCTATCGTCGAGGGGCGCATGCCCGAGAACGAAGGCCGGATCACGCTACCGATGGACCAGGCCAAAGAAGGCTTACACATCTTGATGGAGGTGACGTCCGAAGGGGAGGGGTATCCTTGTGCGACGCGATACCGCGTGGTTGCACGAAGCGACACCTCCACGCTCGTCGCGCTGGCCCCAGAGAGTGGGCGACAACACCAGCTCCGCGTTCACTTGAGCGCGATTGGGTTTCCCATCGTAGGCGACAAGCTCTACGGGCCCCAGGGTGTTGAGCCCTTCCTCGAGTACATCGAGACGGGCATGACCGACTCCCTGGCTAGGAGATTGGGGCACGCTCGACAAGCCCTTCACGCTTACGCCCTCACGTTCGAACACCCGACCGACGGTCAGCCGACGACCCTTTCCGCCCCGTTGCCAGACGATCTGGTCTCACTCTGGGGAACACCTCTTGACCCGGAGGCTCTCGGGTCGGTCGCGGCGTGCTAGACTCGCTCACGTGCGCATTGTTTGGTTGGGGGTCTTGAGTGTCGTCGTAGCGTGCGCGTCGAGTACGGCGAACCAGGTGGGGGTCGAGTTCACGCCGAAAGATCAGCTCGCCTTCGATGATGCGGTAGACGTGATCGACCGTCCCGTGATCGTCGAAAGCGAGTGGCAGGGACAGTTCGAACGGCGCGTGACGCACGCGGACTTCATTGGAAGCGTGCGGGTCGAGTCGATCAGCGTCGATCAGGACCGGAGGGGCACCGGCTACCGCCTCGTCGCGCACGTCGTCGAAACGTTGCATCGGCGGGCTCCACGCGACCTCGCGCTCGAGGTCCACGACGACCAAGCGGGTTTTGAAAGTGTCCGCATGTACGAGGACGACCTGCTCGGCGGCCGGTTCATTGTCTTCGTCAAGTGGCACGCTGAGCCTGACTCTCGCGATGTGGTGCCGAGATGGCATCTGTCGCCTGATTCGCCCGGGGTACGCGACAAAGTGCGGTTCTTTTTGAACCCTGGGGCGTCTGATGGTCGCACGGAAGTCGAGGTTCTTGCGCCATGAGGGGTCCGAGGGCCGGGAGTTCGACGTAACCTCTCCACGCATCGTAGACTAAGGCCAATTGATGATGTTTCGTTTTCTGCAAGTCGCTTCCCTCACCCTCGCCTTGATCGGTTGCAAGAGTGCGGCGCCCGCACCCAAGGCGCACGACCACGACAGCCACGCCGGTCATCATCCGACGCCCGCTCTCCCAGCAGATCCCAATGAGCCTGCGGGGCCCAGACTCGAGACAGACTCGTTTCTCCTCGAGGTGGTCCCGACGGCACCGTCTCTGAGCGTCGGCAAGCCAGGTGCCGTCGCCATCGCCATCGAGGGCCGAGGTGAGTGGCACGTCAATCAAGAGTACCCCATACGCATCGACATCGAGGCGGGTCCCGGTGCAGGGCTGGTCGACAAGGCGCTCGGAAAAGACGACGCCAAAGAGTTCACCGAGGACAAGGCTAAGTTCCTCGCATCTCTCGAGCCCGTCGAGGCCGGCGATCACGACGTGAGCTGTGACGTCTCGTTTGCCATGTGCACCGACGAGAACTGCGTTCTCGAACGCAGAACCATCGCCATGCGGGTCAAGGTGGAGTGACATGACCGAGGGGGGACTCAAGGGCGCGCTCGAGACGATTCGCGAGGAGGTCAAAGCGCGCTTCGAGGCCCAAAAGCGAGTGCTCTCGTTTCGCGAGTACCTCGAGCTCGTTCAGCAGCACCCTCGTCGGCACACGCGTGATGCAGCTCGCTATCTCAAAGACTGCATGGACCACTTCGGTTCGTACGACGTCGAGCGCCCCAGGGGTCCGGTCAAACGATGGCGGGTGTTCGATCTCGAGTTTGCGGTCGCGGACGAGGGCGGCCATCAGGCCGAGATCCGAATGCGCGACCGTCTTGCCGGCCACGAGTCGACCCAAGACGCGTTTTACCGCGTTCTTGAAGGCTTCGAGCGAGAGGGGCGGGCGAACCGCCTGGTGCTCCTGCATGGGCCGAACGGAAGCGCGAAATCGACTTTCACCGCCTGCTTGATCCGTGGCCTCGAGGCGTACTCCGACACCGATGAGGGAGCGCTCTACCGGTTTTCGTGGATCTTCCCACGCGCTCGAGAGGGGTCCGGCATCGGCTTCAGTACGTCGTCCGACGCTCTCGGTCAGGGGGACACGTTCGCTCATCTCCCCGAGGAACGGATCATCGCCAAGCTTCAGAGTTCGGTACGAGAACACCCGTTGCTCCTTCTGCCGAGGCCCGTGCGACAACGTCTTATCGCCGGGGCCTACGATGCTGGCGACGTCTCCGAGGCTGCGCCGGATTGGGTTTGGACAGGACAGCTTGGGCGGAAGAACCAACAGATCTTTCAGGCGTTGCTGACCGCGTATCGCGGCGACCTCGACCGCGTGCTCGCCCACATCCAAGTCGAACGGTTCTACATCTCGCGGCGCTATCGCGTTGGCGCCGTCACCATCGGCCCTCAGATGTCGGTCGATGCGTCGGAACGCCAGATCACCGCCGACCGGTCCATCGAGTCCCTCCCCGCGTCGCTCAGTGCTCTCACACTCTTCGAGCCGTTCGGCGAGCTCGTCGATGCGTCCGGCGGAATCGTCGAGTTCAGCGACTTGCTGAAGCGCCCGCTCGACGCCTGGAAGTACTTGCTCCTGGCGATCGAGAACGGCGAAGTGTCGCTCACGATGTCGAACTTGCCGATCAACGCCGTGATGATGGCGAGTTCCAACGAGCTTCACCTGAACGCGTTTCGGCAGCACCCCGAGTTCAACTCGTTCCGCGGCCGGATCCTCCGGATTCGAATGCCGTACCTACGCAACGTCCGGCGCGAACAAGAGATCTACGACGGCCAGATCGTGCCGCAGGTTCCCCGCCACGTCGCTCCCCACACGACCTATGTGGCCGCCCTCTGGGCCGTCTTGACCCGGCTCCACAAACCCAAAGCAGACCGGTTCTCGGATAGCGACCTCGGAACGATCGCCGCGTCGTTGACGCCGCTCGAAAAGGCCGACCTGCTTTCGGATGGTCTGATTCCCGCGCGCTTCGAGGCGGAGCAGGCCAAGCTCCTTCAAGGCGGGCTCGCCGAGGTTTCGCTCGAAGGGACGACCGCGACGGAGTATGAGGGGCTCACTGGCGCGTCGCCACGCGAGATCCGGATGTTGCTGCTCGAGGCGGCGTCGGACCCTTCGGACCCTTGCGTGTCTCCGGTCACGTTCTTGCAACACGCCTACGACTTCTGCGCCCGGGACGACTACGACTTCCTTCGCGAGGAACGAGACGGTGCCTACCGAGACCCGCGCGCGTTCGTCGACGCGGTTCGCGAACGATGGCTGGACATCGTCGAAACGGAGCTGAGGGGCGCCAGCGGCCTGATCGACCAGCACAGCCATCTCGCGTTGTTCGACCGCTACGTCACGCACGTATCGCACTCGGTCAAGCAAGAACGGGTGCACAATCCAGTGACGGGGCAAGACGAGGAGCCTGACCTCGATCTCATGAAGAGCGTCGAGGAGAAGCTCGGCGTCGACGACGGTCGAGCGTTCCGGAACGATCTGCTGAGTGCGGTCGCGGCCTGGGCGATCGATCACCCGGACGCCGAGGTCGACTACGAGAGCCTCTTTCCTCGCTATATCGAGAAGCTGCGCCAGGCTTACTACCACGACAGGCGCGATCAGATCGGTGAGATCGGTCGCGCCGTGGTGGCCCTTCTCGAAGACGACGACTCGCTCGAAGCGGCAGCCCGTGAGAGTGCCCAACAAGCGCTCAACGCGCTGATCAACTTGTTCGGCTACGAGCGTTCGAGCGCCAAGGTGGCGGTTGGGGCGTTGGTTTCCGCTCGGTACCGTGACTAGCGTGCGTCGCGAGACACGGCGCAGCCGGTGCTGTGTCGGGGATCGGGCGGGCGATGCGTGATGGTTGCACCCTATGATCGACAGCGTCCTTGGATGGGGCAGCGGCGTCCTTGAGCGGATCCCGCTGCACCTCCGGCGGTGGGGCAAGCGGGTCGCGGTCTTGGCCATCCTCGCTGCGATCGGCGTCGTCCTCGTGCGGCAGCTTCGCGGCCTCGATTGGGCGGTCGTCGTCCGGTCCCTACCGACGTCGCCATGGTTCTACGCGGCCTGGCTCGCGCGCTACCTGTTGCTGCCCGTCACGGAGGTCGTCTGCTACTCCGCCGTTTTCACCCGGAACCTATTTCGAGATTTCGGTGCTTTCCTGTTGAAAAGGCTGATGAATGCGTCTCTCGCAGGGGGGTCAGGAGACACGTACTTTTTGGTTTGGCTGGTGGAGCATCTATCGCTCACCACTCGTCAAGCCTTCTCTGCCATCAAGGATGTCACGCTGCTTTCGGCCGCCGCGGCCAACGGCGTCGCGGTTGCGGTCCTCGGCGCTTATCTGGTCTGGGGTGACTGGCGGGTCTTGTCGGGGGTCGAGCCGCGCGTCGTGGCGCTCGTCATTGGGGTGACGCTCGGGGCGGCCGCCCTCAGTGTCCTCGTGATCGCGTTTCGGGGAAAGGTGATCGGCGTCCCCACGGGCACGATGGGGCGTATCATTGGGTATCACACGATTCGGAGCGCGGGGGCGCTCTTCCTCCTTGGCCTGCAGTGGTCGGCCGCGATGCCGGAAGTCGACATGGCCACCTGGGCCAACCTGTTGATCGTAGCCTTGCTCGTCTCGCGGACACCGTTCCTGCCCGCGCCCGAACTCCTCTTCTTGACGGTCGCTCTCGCCTTGGTCGGGACCATCGATGCCCCCCAAGCGCGTCTCGAGGCCATGTTTCTGGCCGATGCGGCTCTCGTGCAGGTCTTCGCGATCCCCTCCTTGATTGTCGCGCTTGTGTGGCGCCGTCGAAGGGCGCCTGAGACGTCCTAGCGATCGGTGTCGTCGAACGGCGCGTTGGCGGTCCAGTCGAAGGTGCCTTCGTCGCGCTCCCTGACGGCCTGTTTCCATCCGACAGCGACCGATCGCTCCTTGAAGTGAATGCCTTCGGGGGAGTGTCGTGTGATGCCGTCAAACACGTTGGCGAACATCTGCGTCTGCTGAAGGCCCATCGAGTCGATCGCTTGGTTGATCACCAGCTTCTGCATCATCAACTGGTTGACGGGGACGGTAGAGATCCTCTCTGCGAGAGCCTCGACCTCGGCGTCGAGTTGGTCGGCTGGAACCGCCTTGTGGATCAGCCCCATGCGCTCGGCTTCGCGGCCGTCGATCTTGTCGCCGGTGAAGACCATTCGTTTGGCGCGCTGGGGACCGAGCCGATAGACCCACATGGCGGTCGAAGGACAGCCCCAGACTCGGACCGGCATGTATCCAATCTTGGCGTCTTCCGCCATGATGATGAGGTCCGAGCAGAGCGCGATGTCGGACCCGCCCGCCACTGCGTAGCCGTGCACCTTGCAGATCACCGGCCGATACGAGCGCCACAGCGACATGAAGTGTTGCGTGTTGCCCATCATGAACTGGTAGTCCTTCATAGGGTCCCAGGGCATCTCCTGCGTGCCTGTATGGGAGCCCGTCGCTTGCGCGTAGTACGTGAGGTCGTAGCCCGCACAGAACGCTGGCCCCGCACCCGAGAGTACGATGACGTGGACCCCCAGGTCACCGTTGGCTCGCGCGACTGCCTCGGATAGGGCGACGGGGAGGTCGTTGTCGATCGCGTTCATCACCTCCGGCCGGTTCAAGGTGATGCGCGCGATGCGGCCGTCTTTCTCGTACAAGACTTTGTTCATGGGCTGCGTTCTAGCATATGGGTTCGGTCGCATTCGTGCGTTCCGACTCGCGAGGATGCAGGCTTCTACCAGGCGCGCGCCTGGTCATGCCGGCCTGCAGCTGGGAACTGCAGAGCTGCGTCCCCGGACCGCAGTCGCGCTCACCGAGAACGAGTCGCCGGCGCTAGCGATCGAAGAACGCCGCGACGAAGTCGGTGGCGGGTTCCGCGCGGAGCTCAGCCACAGTCCCTCGCTGGACGATCCGCCCAGCCTCGAGGACGACCAGACTCGCGCCAAGCGCCTCCACGTCGCTCACGTCGTGTGTCACTGTGATCGCCGGCTGTTCCCCAGAAGACAACCGATGCGCGAGGAACTCTCGCAAACGGCGGCGCCGCGTGGGGTCGAGGGTCGACAGGGGCTCGTCGAGCAGGAGGAGGGCAGGCTCGACCACGAGAGCCCTCGCCAGAGCAACGCGCTGCTGCTCACCTCCAGAAAGGCGCGCGGGGAAACGTTCCGCGAGCGCTTCGCATCCGAGTTCGGCGAGGAGCCCGAGCGCCTTCTCCCGACGCGTGTCAGATGACGCTCTTGGGGAACCATGCCCAAGACCGAACGCCACGTTGTCGACGACCGAAAGATGCGGGAACAGGCCAAACCCTTGGGGCACGTAGCCAATCCGACGTTCTTCCGGGGGAAGCGCGATTCGTTCGGCCGAATCGAACACTGTTCGGCCGCCAATCGTGATGCGTCCTTTCGCCGGTGTGTAGGCTCCCGCGATCATCCGAAGCAGTGTGGTCTTGCCTGATCCGTTTGGACCCATGATGACGGTATGGTTGGCTTCCGACGCGAGCGAGACGTCGAGGGCGAAGTCACCCACCGTGGCTTGGATCGTGACCTCCCAGCTCACCGGGGACGCCTCCCCCCCAAGCGCGCGCGTGCCCCGCCCGAGAGCCCCTGCGGGGCGACGCGGATTGCGAAGA
>JBCCEK010000033.1:0-27965 GCA_039030295.1 Myxococcota bacterium
GCGTGTTAGATCGGCGCATGATTGCGGATGGGGTCCTGATCCTCGACTTTGGGTCGCAATACACGCAACTCATCGCTCGACGGATTCGTGAGCAACACGTCTATTGCGAGATACAGCCATGTACGTATCCGCTTGAGTCTGTTCGGGAAACATCGCCTCGCGCGATCATCTTGAGCGGTGGGCCCGCCAGCGTGTTCGCCGAAGGCGCCCCGACGGTCGACCCGGGGGTTTTCGACCTCGGAGTTCCCGTCCTCGGCATTTGCTACGGGATGCAGCTGCTGAGCCACCTCCTCGGCGGGAACGTCGAGAGGGCAGACGAACGTGAGTACGGGCCCGCGCGTCTCGAGGTGTTGCGGCCCGAAGGCCTCCTTCACGGCTTCGCGCTCGGGTCCCACCTCGACGTCTGGATGAGCCATGGCGATCGCGTCGACACCCTGCCAACCGGCTTCGAAGCCATCGCTCGCACGTCGAACAGCCCGTTCGCCGCGGTCGCGAACCTCGAGCGGCAGATCTTCGGCGTGCAGTTCCACCCCGAAGTGGCGCACACCCCGCGCGGGGTCGAGATGCTCCGGGCCTTCTTGTTCCAAGTCGCCGGATGCGAGCCCAACTGGACGCCGGGGTCGTTCGTCGAGCAGACGGTCGAGTCCATTCGACGTCAGGTTGGCGACCGTTCGGTGGTCTGTGGGCTTTCTGGCGGTGTCGACTCCTCGGTTGCGGCGATGCTCGTGTCGCGGGCGATCGGGGATCGTCTGACGTGCATCTTCGTCGACAATGGCCTGCTCCGAAAGGACGAGGCGGAGGGCGTGGTGAGCACCTTCCGCGACAACTTCGGGCTCAAGCTGCTGCACGTCGACGCAGCCGACGAGTTCCTCGAGGCGCTGGCGGGCGTGACCGACCCCGAGAAGAAGCGAAAGATCATCGGTCGAGTCTTCATCGACGTGTTTCAGCGCGAGGCGGAAAAGCTCGAGGATGTGGGCTTCCTGGTGCAGGGGACCCTGTACCCGGACGTGATCGAAAGCCTGTCGTTCAAAGGGCCAAGCGCGGTGATCAAGAGCCACCACAACGTGGGCGGTCTCCCCGACACGCTTCATCTCGAGCTCATCGAGCCGCTGCGGCTTCTCTTCAAAGACGAAGTACGCGAGGTCGGGGAAGCGATGGGAATGCCCCGTGACATCCTGTGGCGTCATCCGTTTCCTGGGCCCGGCCTCGCTGTCCGTTGTCCGGGCGCGATCGAGCGCGAGAAGCTCGACATCTTGCGAGAAGCCGATTCGATCTTCGATCAAGAGCTCCGCGCTGCAGACCTCTACGACAAGATCTGGCAGGCGTTCTGCGTGATCCTTCCGGTCCGGACCGTCGGCGTCATGGGCGACGAGCGCACCTACGACTACGTGATCGCGGTACGTGCGGTCGACTCGCGCGACGGAATGACAGCGGACTGGTCGCGGATCCCACACGAGGTGCTTGCCAAGATCTCGACTCGAATCATCAACGAGGTCCGCGGGTGCAATCGCGTCTGTTACGACATCTCGTCCAAGCCTCCGTCCACCATCGAATGGGAGTAAGACGCGCCGCAGTGTGCTGGGCGGCCTTGGCGGTGCTGGGGTCGGGATGCGCCAAGAAGGACACAGTTCGCGAGGAACCTGCACGCCTCCAGGTCGTCGCCACGCCAGCGGCTGCGTCCGTCTACCTCGACGGGCACTACTTCGGCCGTGCGCGCGTGCTGGCCGAAGCCCCGAAGGCGGTGATGCCAGGCATGCATCTGATGACGGTCACGGCGGATGACCATTTTCCCCACGATCTCGAGCTCGACCTCCCACCAGGCACGACCACGGTGAAGATCGAGCTCCGCCCCATTCCTCCATGAGCCTCGGGGCGACCGCGGTGACTACTGGTCGAGCGCTCCCCTGAGCTGCTGGGCCGTGACGTACTCTTCCTCGATGATCGGACCCGCGAGCCGCACCACGATGTGGTTGGGGCTCACCGCCTTGAGTTTCTGAAGCTGCTGGTACTTGTCTTCGATGTTGCGATCGACCAGCACGAGGTTGGCCTGGGCGCGCACGAAGTCGGGGCGCCGAGCGAGGGTTTCTTCGAGCAGCTTCTTGGCCGCGGCTTGGTCGACATAGCGTTTCATCGCCTCCATCGCGCGGAGGTACGTCTTGACCGGAGGGTTCTGGCCCGTCTCGGTGTCGTCCGCGTATCGCATCATGCGGTCGAACTCGAGCCAGGTTTCCCGAAGACGGTAGTAATTGGCGTTCGCGAGATAGGCGAGTTGGCTTTTCGGATCCTGTCGGATCGCTTGCTCGGCGAGGTCCGAACCTGCCTCGAGCGGCTCCTCCGACAGAACCTTGAGTGCTCGCACGACCTTTCGGAGGTCTTCCGTTTTCTCCTTGAGGCGGGCCGCACGTTCCTGATCTTCGGCTCGGTCAGCATCGCCCTCGAGCGGGCGTGACTGACTCGCCTGGCGGAGCTCGGTCATGTCTTGCCGACGTTCTTCTTCGAGGATCGCCGCTGCGAGAAGCAACGCGCCCGCGAACGAGGTCTCCAAGTACGAGCGAATCGTGAGGGCCTCGGAACCTTGCTTCCCGGCGGTGAACTCGCGCGCTTCCTCGAAGTCGTTCAACCGGTCGCCTCGGATGATCTCCAGGACCTGCGCCATCGACGTGATCTCGACGTCTGGCGCCGCTACAGGCGGGATGCCGTACTTCGCCTGAAACTCTTGGACGATCTGGGCTGCCTCTGCCGGGCGCATCGTCTCGAGCGAGACACCCTGGCCGATGGTGGATGCATCGCCCACCGACGACGAGGAGGACGAGCAAGCAAGGCTCAGAAGGAGGGGGAGGCCCCAAGCGAGTCGTTTCATGGCGCGGAGGCTAGCACACCGCTCGACGGGCCGAAAAATCTCACCGGGCGCGGCCTTAGAACCGCACGAACACATCGAACTCGGCGGAGATGTTGCGGACGATCGAAGCCGGAATGACCAGGCCGACGCTCTCGACGAAGAAGTCTCCGTAACCGACGCCGACGCGGATGTTGGCCCGCTCCCAGGAGAAGACCGCGCCCGGGATCGCCGCGAATGCGTTCTCCAAGTCGAAGACCTCGACTTGGATGCCAATGATCGCCCCGGTGTTGTCGTCGATCTCGAGGTTGGCCCGCGCCACCGTGTCGCTGACGTAGGGGAGCCATCTCAGCGTCATGGTGAGCGCCACAACCGGTGACAGTCGCCACTCGAGCATTCCCCAGATCTGAAGCATGTTCACGACGGCCACGCCGCGGACCTCGTTGCCGGTCGGCTCGGAACCGCCTGCGACGTCGGTCCCTGTGAACACGCCACCGAGGTGGGTACTGATGTTGGAGTTGATCCGCACCGAGGAGGTGAGCCCCGTGACGAATACGAGGTAGTTCACCGTGGACGTCGTCAGCTCACCGTTGTCGATCTCGGTCGATTCCACCCCGCCTTCTGCGAACTCAAACGACACACTGAGAGCTAGCTTACGCCGGTTGAAGAACGTCGACTTCAGCTCGAGGTTGGGCGCGACCTGTTCGAGCGCCGCGCCGGCGATCCACGGCAGGGTGTACGTCGATAGCTGAAGCCAGTTGAACATCCCGTAGCTGAGCTTCATCAGGCCGATCCGGAACTCTCGCCGGTAGAGGCTGTACGCGGTCGAATCGAGGAGTCTCGTCTTGTACGAATGATAGGCTCGCGCGGGTGGTGGCTGTAGGCCCATCGACCCCGTCGCGACGGCTACGACCACCGCTACCAGAAGAAGCCGTCGGAGCCTTTGTCGCATTCGCGGTTCTCCAGACTGCAGCCGAAGACCCCGGTGATGTCACGGATGCCTTGGATGATCTCGTCGGGCTCGAAGAAGTAGACGAACGTGCGGCGGTCGGCGAGCTGGATCAGGATCTCCAAGCGACCGTCTCCTGAGATCCGGGCGCTCTCGGCGAGCTCGAAGCTCTGGTCCCCGAGGCGCAGCGTTCCTTCGACCACGAAGGTCACCACCAGCTGATTCAGGTTGGTTTCGACGTCGACGACGTCGCCGAAGTGGACCGTGACGACGCCGTCGAAGGACCACTCCCGGTCGTCGACGAGGAACTGGCAGCCTTCCACGGTGCCCCACACCTCGGGGCTGATGCGCCCTTCAACGAGGAGCATCGTCAGGTCGATCTTGCCGTTGGCCTCGTCCGGTTCCGGCGCTTGTGGGTCCCAACCCGGGCAGATGCTGATGATGTCGACCACCCCGTTGGGGTTGCTGTACTCATCGCCGTTGGCGGAGAGGTCGCCGTCGTCGATCGCGTCGTCGAGGCCGGCTCGAACCGATTCGATGATGTCGAGGATGCGCCTGAGAAGCAGTGACTCCGTGATGTTCTCGCTCGCGCGTGCGATCTGGTCGTCGCTCTCCCCCATGATCTCCGCGCGCACGTCCGCAGTGGGGGAGTCGAACGCGTCGAGCACAGGCTGGATGTCCGGGGGAGGGGGGATGTCGAGCGACGGCGCGCAGGCCCCCAACGCTAGACAAGCCGAAAGCAAGAGTATGAAAGGCAGGCGACCCACAGGCGGCGACGATAGCAGAAAAGGGGTGGCCTCGCCGTGACCATCGTTGCATAACCTGGCCATGGTGGCGTGCCAGGCTCGAACGTTGCGAATCGTTCTCGGAGTACTCGCTGCGCTCGTCGCGTTGGGCTGCGCGCACAACAAGCGCGCCAAGACTTCCGTGTTGGCGAGGTCGTCCTTCGACTTCCAATGCCCGGAAGAAGACATCGAACTCACGACGATCGACTCGGAAGGTGCGCGAGATCTCGCCTCTCAGATCGCGGCAAGCGGTTGCGGCCATCGCGCCGTGTACGTGTTTCTGCCCGACACCAACACCTGGGTGCTCAACGGCGTGGTGCGAGAGGCCCCTCCCGACTACGACCCGACCGCCTTCGGCGCAGGGCAAACGAGCGACGGCGTTCAGTCATCCCCCTGATTGAAGAACGGGGCTATCCCCTCGGCCGAGTCCCGCATATACCAGGGCTCAGGTGGATTTCTCGAGGACTCCGTGTGGCCCAGCCACGATCAAGAACACGCCTGCGTCTCGGTTGAGAGCCGCCCTTGCTGCTGCGCTCTTCGTCGCCATGTTCCCGTGGTCCGTCAAAGCTCAACTCGGGTCTGATGGCACGCCGATCAATACGTCCAACTACACGATCGACCTCACCCGCGGGGTCGTCATCGGCACCTCTCGGGTGACCGGCCTCGCCGGGGCGGCGACGTCGCTGGCGGAAGGCGTGGAGGGAGGCCTTCAGAACCCAGCAGCCGTGGCGTGGCGCGGAGCGCAGTGGCCCGATTGGTACGACTACTGGCTGGCGCTCGGGTTCACGACCCCGCTTGCCTCGGGCGACTTCTACAACAGCGGGCAGGTGTTCGGCGCGTCGCAGAGCTTCGATGAGGAAGACTTCTTCTTTCTGATTCCCGGCGTTTACTGGCAGATGTGGAACTTCGGGATCGGTCTCACCATCGACGCGCAGTTCATTACCCTCAATGGCACCCCGGACCCCGACACGGGCGATGCCGACCGGCTCAGGATGCGCTTCACCACGTTTCACATCCAGGTCGGCTATGGGTTCTTCGACGGGCAGTTCATCGTCGGCGCTGGCCTTCGGATTCTACGACAACGCGCGTTCTTCTCTGACGCCTCAGTCGAGGCTCAGAGCCGAAGCCTCGACACCCTCGGGCTCGGCGCCGAGGTCGGGATGCTGATTCAGCCGCACCTCAAGCGATGGCGCCTCGGCGCCGCTCTCTATCCTCAGCTGAGCACGGGGAAGCGAAGCGATCCAGGAAACCCGTCGCCCGACGACCCAAGCGCCGACCCTTTCTTTGTCCCAGAGTCGACCACTCTTCCGACCAGCGGGAGCGTTGGCTTTTCGGTTCAGTTTGGGCCACGACCCTCGAATGTGCCGTGGATCAGCGTGGAAGTATTCGCCGCAGAGGACCTCGCACGCATGGACGACCGACAAGCCCGTGCCAAGGCGGCCGAGGCCGAAGAGTTGCGGGAGGCACGGGCGGGTCCCGAGCAAGACTTGGCGTTCCGAGTGCGAATGATCGAGGCTCGGTACGCTCGCAAGTACGAGGCGATCGAGAAGCAACGCAAAGAGTTGAAGAAGGCGGCCTGGGCGGTGCTCCGCAACCGATTTCGAAACGAGTGGCCCCGACGCTACCACTTGCTCACGATGGACCTCGTGGTGACGGGAAGCCTCAACCAAGCCGTCGGCATCGAGTCCTTCGCCGCCCAGACGGTGCAGCGCTCCGGCGAGAAGATCACGGTGTCGCCCAGGGTTGGGTACGAGACGGAGTTCTGGCCGAGGCGGATGAAAGGCCGCCTCGGGACGTACGTCGAACCCTCACGTTTCGAGGCGACCGCAGCGCGTGTCCACGTGACCTTTGGGCTCGACATCAACGTCCTCGGTTGGAACGTCTTTGGACTTTGGCCGGACGACTACCGGTGGCAAGTCTCCGCGTCGTTTGACATTGCCGCGGAGTACCAGGCCGTGTCACTGGGCATCGGCGGTTGGTATTGAAAGGCCTAACTCCTCTCGAGTACCTGCCGAACGCTGTTCAGGAGGACACGCGTCGAGAAGGGTTTGGGCACGAAGAGCACGTCTTCTCGGAGTTCGGCGGTGTCGCTAGAAGAGTATCCACTGACGACGACCACAGGAAGATTCGGGTGGGCTTCCGCGAGGCTTTCGATCAGGACGTCTCCGCCGGCATTGGGCATGTTGAGGTCGGTGACGACGAGGTCCACGATGTCCGAGTGAGATCGGACGACGTCGAGGGCTTCTTCGCCGTCGGCGGCCCGCAATACGGTGTAGCCGCCGCTCTCGAGCGCCAACACCACGGCATCACGCACATCGTCGTCGTCGTCGACGACCAGAATGGTCTCCGTCGCTGGGCCCCGCCTCTCGGTCTCGTAGTGGGGTGTCGCCTCGACCGGCGCTGACGCGGGTAGGTACAAACGGAAGGTCGTACCCATTCCCGGGCGTGAGTCGACTTCGATCCGACCCCCGAGCCCTTCGACGATTCGACGTACCGATGGCAAGCCAAGGCCCGTTCCGTGTCCGTCCGGCTTGGTCGTGAAGAAGGGTTCGAAGATCCGATCGAGAACGGCTGGCGCCATTCCTTCGCCGTCGTCGCGCACCGTGATGCACACGTGGGCATCCAGGCCCCCACCGCCGATCGCGTTGACGCGGCTCGCGTGAATCGTGAGGAGCCCGCCCTTGGGCGTGGCGTCTCGCGCGTTGATCGCCAAGTTGAGCAAGACCTGCTCGAGTTGATGCGGGTCGGCCCGCACGAAACCGGTGTCGGAGTCCGCCGTGACCTCGAGCCTTCTCGGTCCGTGAAAGAGCGGCTTCAAGAGATTGCGCCACGCCGGCGCGAGGTCTGCCACGGCGACGTTCTGCTTGGGGCCAGGCGGCGTCCTTCCGAAGGACAGTAGCTGATTCGTGATCGACGCTGCGCGTTGGGCTGCGCGCGAGATCTGCGATACCGCGCGTTCGACGTCCGGGTCTTCTTCGGCCTTGCTCTCGAGGAAGTCGGCCCAGCTCATCATGATCGTCAGATCGTTGTTGAAGTCGTGTGCGACCGACCCGGCGAGGCGTGCGACTAGCTCGAGCTTCTGGCTTTCGGCGACCTGCGCACGAAGCAACGCCCGCTCCTCCGAGATTCTGCGACGGTCGGCCAGTGCAGCGGACAAAAAGAGGGCAGAGAGAACGACCGTGCTGATGAACCCCTGGATCGCCAAAATGTTGGCCTGCACGGTTTCCGCCACGATCATCATGAACGGGCCCCTCGCTTGGGTAGCGTTCCAAACGGTAAAGAACGCGATCAGAAGGGAGGCCGTGGTGGCGATCCGCGTGTCGAAGCGCAGCGCCGCCCAGATCAGCAAGGGGAACGCGACGAACGGGAAGTCGAGGATCGAGCGAAAGGGGTGGGGCGCCGCACCGAGCACCCACATCCCGACTACGGCGATCCCAGCGGCCAAGCCAAGGAGTTCGGGGATCCGGTCCCTCGTCATCGGCGCGAACGTCTGACGATCGGACCACGACAGGACAACCGGTGCGACGACCGCGACGCCAAGCGCCCCCCCGAGCCACCAGACTTGCCAAGCGGTCGCGAACGCGATGTCTGGGTCGATCAAAGTGACCTGGTACGCGCCGAGGACAGCCGCGAGGGCGGGCCCTGTGATCGCCGACACCAGTACCAGAGCGACGGCGTGTCGGAACTTGGACACGTCTACGCGCGGCCCGAGGACCCAACGCAAGAGGCCAGCACCAACGAGTGGTTCGATCACGTTGGCCGGGCTCGAGACGGCAAGGATGTCCCCCTCGGCAAGGAGCGGCGGGATCGTGAACTCGCAGATCGCAAGGACTGTGGTGAGGGCCGGCCAGACTCGGTAGCGTGTGAGCGTCAGTGTCGCCAAAGCGACGCCACTCGCGGGCCAGAGCGCGGAGATGCTGTCGGGGGTGAGGTAGAAGGCGTAACCGACCAGGATCGACAACGCGTACACGGGGGCGAAGACGAGGGTGACGGCCCACCAGGGGGTATCCCCCCAGGCTGGCTGCCCTTGGCGCTCGACCGGTTCCCGGTGTGTCTGTTCTAACGGCGGTCGATCCATGCTTGCTCTACGGCCGATTCCTCCCTAGAAGGAAGCCCGGAGTATAGGGGAGTTCCAGACGATGCCGCCGAACAAAATCGCGCCCTTTGCCGGGCTGTCCGCGCTCGTTCTCGTCGTGCTCCTTTGCGGCGTTTCCGGCTGCAAGAAGGACAAACCAAAGCCTCCTCCGCCTGAGCTTTCGGTCACCTTGATCGAGCCGGGTAGTGAGCCTCGCGCCCCTCTCCGCTATGCCATCGCGGCCGACACCGTGGTGCAAAGCAGCATGGAGATGCGTACCGCGGCGACCACGACGGAAGACGTCCAGGATACGTTTGGCGTTCTTCCCGGGTTGAAGCTCGAGCTCCACGCTGGGCCGACCGTCGCACTCCCAAAGGAAGTAACACGCTACGTACTGCGAATCTCGAGAGCGTATCCGGTCTTGCCTGAGGGTACTGAGATCCATCACGTCCGCGATGTCGAAGCCGGGGTCCTTGCGCTCAACAACACGCGAGGCCGGTTTGACTTGAGTGATCGCGGGATCGTCCTCGAGTCGGACGTGCCGTGGACCGAGGGCCAAGAACGAATTCACCCGCGCGTCACGATCATGCTCGGCAACGTGCGATCCGCCATCGCTACCGTCCCGGTCCCAGTGGAGCCCGTCGGCATCGGAGCGGTGTGGGAGGTGCGGCGCATGTTTCGGATCTGGAGCGCCCGCGTAACGCAGGTGACCCGATACGAGCTCGTCGACCGGTCTGCCGACCAGTTCCGCGTGAAGGTGACGATTCAACAGTCGGCGCCCGCTCAGATCGCAGACATCAACCCCAAGCTCGAGCTTCACGTTCGCACCTACGAGATGACCGCCAAGGGGCACATCCTCGTGGATCTAGACCTACCGATCGCGCTCGAGGCCGACCTAGAGTCGGAGTCGGACGCAGACATCGCCCTGGTTTCGCCGGAGCAAACCGAACCCCTTCAAGCCGCACGTCGAAGCATCATGCGGCTGGTGACAGAGAGCGAGAGATAATCACGTGACCTTCCGAATCGCCTTGATTCTCAGTTTGGCCGCGGCCCTGGCCTCCTGCGGCCCCAAGTACCAACCGCAAACCGCGATTGTCGATCCCGGGCCGCCCCAACGCGTCCCCCCGACGATTCGTGTTCTCGATCCCGGCGTGACCCCGCGCGCCCCGCTTCGATACCGGGTCGCGCCAGGCCACACCGAGGTGCTCTACATCGAGCTCGTGATGCTGCGGTCGGTCGAGTCACACGGGCAGGGCGCGCAGGGGGGCATTCCGCCGATTCAGCTCGAGGTCAAGATGGGCCCCGCCGAAATGACACCGGAGGGCTTCGTGCGGCACCCGGTTCAGATCACGCAGATTCGCCTCTCCAAGGTTGCTGATCGGATGCAGCCGGTGGCGCGCGAGCAGCTTGAGGAGTCGCTCGAACCGCTGCTGCAGGTCCGCGGCTGGAGCGAGATGGACGTGCAAGGTCGAATCCGCCGCTCGCAGTTCGAAGGCCTTGGCAACGTCGAACCCAGGATCGCGTCGATTCTCAGCAACATTCGCGCCGCGTTGCTGACGGTACCCTTTCCCGCGGAGCCGGTCGGTGTACGCGCCCGTTGGGAAGTCGACCGACGGATTCAAGTGTCGGGCGCATGGATCGATCAAGCTGTCCGCTACGATCTGATGTCGCGCACCGAGGGAACGCTGAAGCTGCAGATCTCGGCAACCCAGACTGCGGATCAGCAACCGATGGGCAACGCGAAACTCGAAGCGTACCAAGCGTCGATCCTTGGCTCTGCGGTCGTTCGCCTCGGCAACTTCACGCCTTTCTCGGAGGCCGACTCGACGTCGCAGATGCGAATCCAAACGATGGTGCAAGGCCAACAAGAGACGGTCCGGATCGAAACCAAGACCGCGGTTCGCCTCTACCCAGCGGAGGCGGCAGGCGAGTTTGAGGCTGCTGGCGAAGAGCCGGCAGAGCCCGAACCAGCCGAAGACCCGCGAAAGATCACCGACCCTGGCAAGCAGGAGCTCCGCTGGTTGAAGTAGCGTCGGCCGGGTTACGACTCGCGCCGGACCAAGAGCGCCGGGTCGAGTGCATCGACCAACATGTCGGCCGCCTGGACGATGGCGTCGCGATCACTGCTGTCGAAGGTCACCTTCGTACGGTAGTCGTCGGCGCCCCACTTCACGTAGCTCCCGACCATGACCTTCGGGAAGGTCGCCGCGATCTTCTCGAGCAGCTCGGCGATCTCGCCCTCGCCGCTCCGAGTGTAGACGCTGTGCGAGTGGAACTCGTGGCCTTTGTCGAGCCGCTTCCGGAGGTCGTTGAACTTGAGCTCGAAGATCTGTGGAACGCCAGGAAGGACGTACACATTGTCGATGACGACAGTGGGCCAAGGGGCCTCGGCACTGCGTAGCATCTCACTCCCCTCCGGCATGTTTGCCATGCGGAAGTGTGCGTCGGTGGCACGGTCGCCATAGTAGTGCCGAATCACTTTGACGACGGCCTCGGACTGGACCACGGGGCGATCGAAGGCTGCCGCAACACCTTCGATCGTGACGTCGTCGTGGGTTGGGCCGACGCCTCCGCTCGTGAACACAAGATCGTGCGTCGCGCGTAGGGCAAGAAGCTCGTCGCGAATCACGGAGACTTCATCGCCGCACACGACGACCCGACGAAGCTCGATGCCGAGCTCGAAGAGGCCTCGCGCGAGGAAGTTGGTGTTGGTGTCGGCAATCTTGCCTGAGAGAATCTCATTCCCGATGACGAGCGCTGCAGCGGTTCGTGTCATCTCAGCCCTCTCCGACCTCGATGCCCATGGCACGTGCCACCATGACCAGCTCGCCGTCAGGCGGAACCCGCTTGAGGTTGCCCACGGCAGCTTCGAGCGGCACGGCGACGATTTCCTGCCCACGGAGGGCGACGATGTGTCCCACCTGGTCGTTGTAGCAAAGATTCGCCGCGTGGACGCCGAACCGCGTTCCGAGAATCCGATCGAACCAGGAAGGGGAACCGCCTCGCTGAATATGTCCAAGCACCGTGACCCGAATCTCGTGGTCGATGTGCCCGTCGAGTAGCTGCGCGAGCTGCGCCCCCGGGCCGACCGGGCGTTGGGAGATACTTTCGTGGTCGCCTTTGATGTTCGACACCGTCCCTCCCATCGGCTTTGCGCCCTCGCCGATGACGATGATGCTGAAGGAGTGGCCGCTCGCGGTCCGCGCTTTGATCTGTTCCACCACGCGGTCGACGTCGTAGTGGATCTCAGGGATCAGAATCGCGTCGGCGCCTCCGGCGATCCCGGCGAGCAGCCCGATCCAGCCGGAGTCACGCCCCATGACCTCGAGGATCATCACGCGATCGTGGGCCTCGGCGGTCGTGTGGAGGGCGTCGATCGCCCACGTAGCCGTGCTGACCGCCGTGTCTAGGCCGAAGGAAAGGTCCGTGGCGGCCAAGTCGTTGTCGATCGTCTTCGGGATGCCGACGACCGAGACGCCGAGTTTTGCGAACCGCATGCCGATGTCCATCGTGCCGTCGCCGCCCACCAAGACCAAGATGTCGATCTCGAGCTCGGCGAGCCTCTGCAGCACGAGTTCCGACGCATCACGTGTGCGCTCGGCGCCCTCCGAGTCCCGGTCGACGAGCGCAAACGGGTCCGCACGATTCGAGCAACCGAGGATGCTGCCTCCTCGTGGGAGGATACCGCGCACGTCCTTGGTCGAGAGGGTGTGCACGCGGACAGGGTCGTCGATGAGGCCCTCGAAGCCGTCCTCGGATCCGAGCACTTCGAGGCCGAGGTCCGTCGCGGTCTTGACGAACGCGCGCAGGACGGCGTTGAGCCCGGGCGCGTCGCCGCCGCCAGTGAGAACGAGAACCCTGCGAACCACCTCTTCGTCCGTGTCGAGTGCGAGGTTGTCACTGCCCATCGGTAGCCCCTCCTCGCTTGGCCACCACCTCGTAGATGGCGATGGCTGCAGCGACAGACGCGTTGAGCGAGTCCATGGGACCCTTCTGAGGGATCTGAACCACGATATCGCATCGTTGTCGAACCATTCGACGCAAGCCCTTGCCCTCGGATCCGACGACCAACACGCGCAAGCCGGCCGCCGGCGGCAAGTCCCGGAGGTCCGAGTCTGCTCCGGCATCGAGGCCGATGACCTCGGCTCCGGACTCGCGAAGCGACAGGAGGGCGCGCTGGAGGTTGGTGACCCGAGCGATCGTAGCGTGCTCCGTCGCACCCGCGGAAGCCCGAACGACCGCTGGTGTGATGGTGGCGGCTCGGTGCTTCGGGATGATCAACCCGTCGAGGCCCAGCGCAACCGCGCTCCGAACGATCGCACCAAGGTTCTGAGGGTCCGTGATCTCATCGAGGGCCAACAGAATGGCGTTCGAGTCGAGGTCGGCGAGGAGGTCCAGCAGATCGACGAACGGGTAGGGCTCCGCCAGCGCGACGACACCTTGGTGCCTCGTGCCCTCGCTCAGGCGATCGAGTGCGGCGCGATCCTTGGTGGAAACCCGAACGCCCCGACCCTCCGCCGCCTCACGCACGTCCGGAAACCGGGTCTCACCGTCGAGGACCACCTCACGCACCTTCGTTCGGCCGCGTAGCGCCTCGAGAACGGGCCGATGTCCTGCGAGGATCCGCGTCATGTTCGAAGAGCCGCGTCCACTTCGTCCAACAACTTGGAGGCGGCGGCCGCTGGGTCGACCGCATCGCGCACCGGTCGCCCGATGACGAGGAGGTCCGACCCTGCGCCGATGGCCTCCCTCGGGGTCATCACGCGCTTCTGATCGCCGGTCGCAGCGTCGTGCGGCCGAATCCCTGGGGTCACCAAAAAGGCGTCGCCTCCGAATCGCGCGCGGAGCTGGCCGCTTTCGTGGGCAGAACTGACGAAGCCGCGGACCCCGGATTCCCAGGCAAGGCCGGCGAGATCCACGGCCGTTACCTCTGGGCTCTGCCGGAACCCGACAGCCGCAAGGGACTTCGCATCGAAGCTGGTGAGCACGGTGACGGCAAGAAGCTTCATCGATCGCGCTTCGGCGAGCGCTCCCTCGAGAGCCTGCGCACCCGCGGATGCATGCACCGTCAGGTACTGCGCACCTAGCGCCGCCGCGCTGCGCACGGCCCGAGCCATCGTTGCGGGAATGTCGTGAAGCTTCAGGTCGAGAAAACATGCGGCGTCGGATTCTCGTACCGCTTCCACGGCGTATGGCCCGGCCGCGGTGAAGAGCTCCAAGCCAACTTTGTACACGCCGATGAACGGGTGAGTTTGCTCGATCAAGCGGGTGGCCGAGTCGAGGTCGGGTACGTCGAGCGCAAGCGCGATGCGCGACCGCGCGTCGTGTTCATCCATCGATCACCGCGGCTAACGCTACGGTGCGGACTACAGGCTGTCCAGCCCAGCCAGTGGATCGTCGGTATCGGCTCGGCGCGGCTTCGATCGCGTGCGTCGTGCACCCGCGGGCTTGCTCTGTGCTGCCGTCCTACGTGCGGCCGCCGCAGCTTGCGCTTCCCTGCGGGCTTGCTCTGCCATGCGGGCCTTCTCGGCCTCCGCTTCGGCTCGCTTCTGCGCCTCGAGCTCTGCTGCCTGGCGTGCCTCTTCTGCCTCGCGTGCCGCGCGCTCCGCTTCCATCTTGGCCGCGAGGGCTTCCGCCTCGCGTTGCTCCACCGCGGGGCGATAAATCCCAAAGTACGATCCACCGACGGCCGCCATCACCAGGACGACGGCTCCGGCGAGCACGCCCGGATGGACGCCCTTGCGTTGCTGCGCGCTGATCGTGGCGAGCTGCTTCTCATGGTCGAGCATCCGCTTGTGCTCGTCGGCTTTGGCGCGAGCCTCTTCTTCGAGACGAACTCTGAGTTCGGCTTCCTGGCGCTCCCGTACGACGCGCTGTTCCTCTTCGAGGACCCGCCGTTCCTCGGCGAGACGCTGCTCCTCTGCCGCAGCTCGTTCTGCTTCCTCGGCGGCCTGCCGAAGACGTGTTTCCTCGGCGATGCGTTCCCGCTCCTCGGCCTCGGCTCGAACTCGTTCTTCTTCTTCTTCGCGCACACGGTCTTCTTCGATGTGCATGAGCTCTCGAAGGTTGAAGAGAACGGAAGACTCTTTTTCCTCGGACATGATACTTATATTACACTTTTCCGTTGTATACGGACAAGGCCTGTCGGACCTTTTCTAGAGCAAAACGCTAGCAATCCCCGCCGCACCGTGTCAAACGAACGGATTTCCTGGCTTTTGGCAAGCTCGGACTCCGAAAGCGCCCGCTGGGTCTGGCTTTGTTCACAGCATATTTTGCCGCTATTATTGCAAACGTGCCGGGACTCGAAAAATTCCTTCACTACCTCGAACGGGGGGACGTCAGCGAGATCGTCTTCCAGAGCGGGGCAACCGCCGCAGCCAAGCGCAAAGGCCGTCTCCAGCCGGTCACGCGCGAGCCCCTGACGGCACAGCACATTCTCAAGCTCGTGCACAGCACGCCGCTCGAAGGCCTCGTCCCCAAGGAGGATGGCGCGTCGGCTCCCACCGCCGCCCGAATCAATGGGAACAAGTACGTCGCGACGGTCGCGCGATCGGGCCCCATGCTGCTGCTACGGGTCTGGCTGCCGGACGGGGTCTCGGAACCACCCAACGCGGGAACCCGACCGGTCGGGGTCCCGATCGGCGGCATCCGACCGGCGCCCGCCAACCAACAGGTTCGCGTCGCGGTTCGGTCGAAGCCGCCGGCCCGCGAACCTGCACCGGCGTCTGAACAGGCTGAGCCAAGGGCTCCTGTCGAGGCCAACCCGGCGTCTCCGGCCACGCATCGGCCTCCCCCGGTCGCGGTGAAGTACCCCGACGCACGCAAAGTCGTGCCACGCAACTCCTATCACCCGCCGCCCGAGGCCTCGCCGCTTGCGGACTTCGTCCCCGCCGAGGTATCGAAGCAGGTGTCCTCTGACTTGGAATCGATTCTGCGAGACGCGCGAGCGCGCTCCGCAAGTGACGTGCACATCGTATCGGATGAGCCGTTGCGTCTTCGTTGCAATGGGTACCTCGTTCCAGAAGGGCCGCCGATTCCGGACGCGAAGGTGCGCGAGATGCTGATGCCGTTGCTCGACGAACGCACGGAGCAGCAGTTTGAAGAACTCGGTTATGCGGACTTCGCGTGCCAGCTCGAGGGAGCAGGGCGCCTTCGCGTCAACGCGAACAAGCAGCGGACCGGCATCAAGGGCTGCTTCCGACTCGTCATGGAGCAACCGCCGACTCTCGAGATGCTTGGGCTGCCCAAAGAGCTCCGCCAGTTGCTCGACTACCATCAGGGTTTGGTTGTCGTCTCTGGTCCGAGTGGTGCCGGAAAGACTACGACCCTTGCCGCGCTCGTCGATCTATTCAACTCGGAGAGGCCCGTCCACATCATCTCGGTCGAGGATCCCGTCGAGATTCTCCACCCGATCAAACGTGCCATCGTGAGCCAGCGCCAGATTGGTGCGCACACGAAGAGCTTTCAGTCCGCCCTCAAGGGGTCGCTCCGCGAGGACCCGGACGTCATCGCGATCGGCGAGCTTCGAGACCGCGAGACGGTCGAGAAGGCCCTCGAAGCCGCGGAGACGGGCCACTTGGTGTTCGCGACCATGAGCACGCCGTCGGGCGCCACCACCATCGATCGGCTCATCGACATGTTCCCGCCCGACGATCAGTCTCAGGTACGAGCAACCTTGGCGGGCGCGCTCAAGTTCGTGATCAGCCAGCGGCTTGTGCCTCGGCAGGATGAAACCGGCGGGGTTGCGGCCGTCGAGCTGCTGACTGGGAGCATGCCCCTTTGGTCTCTCATCCGGGATGACAAACTCTTCCAGCTACCGAGCCTTCTTCAGCGCGGTCGCGGGTTCGGCATGATCCGCATCGAGGACTCGCTCAACGATCTGTTGGCCTCCGGGACGATCACCGAGAAGGTCGCCAAACGGTACGCCGACGACCCGCGCTTGATCACTGGCGTGTCGACCGTGAAATCGCGCGAAGAGGCGCCTGAGAAGCCTCGAAGAAACCTGTTCGGAAAGAAGGGCAAGTAAGCGATGCCAGCACTCGACCGATACTTCGATGTTCTTCTCGAGCGCGGCGGGTCCGACCTCCATCTTTCGGTCGGGTACCCTGCGACGATCCGGCTCAAGGGCGAGCTGGTGGCCATCGACGACCGCCCTCTCGAGCGCGAGGCGCTCACGGGCTTGATGGACGAGCTTCTCGACCGCGACCGGCGGGAATACTTCCACGCCTATCATGATCTCGACTTCGCGCATGACTACGAAGACAAGGCGAGGTTCCGGGCGAACTACCTCTACAAGACGACAGGCCCCGGGGCCGTCTTCCGGACCATTCCAGCGGAGATCCTGAGCGCGGTCCAACTTGGGCTGCCGAGCTCGGTGGTCCGCCTCGCCGACCAGCGCTCAGGCCTGGTCCTCGTCACCGGGCCGACCGGAAGCGGCAAGAGCACCACGTTGGCCGCGATGCTCGACCACATCAACCGCACGCGCGAAGGTCACATCCTCACCATCGAGGATCCGATCGAGTTCGTTCACCGGCCAAACAAGTGCCAGATCACACATCGCGAGGTTGGGGTGCATACGCCGAGCTTCGCAGACGCGATTCGGAGTGCCGGCCGAGAGAACGCTGACGTGATCCTCGTCGGCGAGCTTCGAGGGCGCGAAACCATGAAGATGGCGCTCCAGCTCGCGAGCTTCGGGATCCTGATCTTCGCGACTGTGCACACCAACTCGGCGCCCGCGACGATCGACCGTTTCGTGAATGCGTTCCCCGCAAGTCAGCAACCTCAGATTCGAGGGATGCTTGCGGAGTCGTTGGCCGGGATCGTGGCCCAGCAGCTTCTTCGTCGGGCCGACGGGAGCGGCCGCGTCGCTGCCCAAGAGATCCTCGTCGGAACTTCAGGCGTGTCTTCCGCCATTCGCGAAGCCAAGACCTCGATGCTTCAAAGTCTCATGCAGAGTGGCGGAAACCAGGGCATGCAGACGATGGACTCTGTGCTCGTCGGCCTCGTGGCGGACGGTGTCATCACCGCTCAGGACGGCCTCGAAAAAGCTGCCGACAAGGAGAGCTTCGCGAAGCTTCCTGTCGTTGCCAAGCAGCTCGCCCAGTAACGGTTAACGACGGGCTGAGCTGCGGTCCTCACGGCCATCCGCGTGCTGTCGAGCTCACCGCGTATCGAAGCTGTATCGCGCGCCCATGCGCGGCGCGCCGAAACCGGGAAAGCGCACGCTCGCGATCTCCCGGCCCATGCAAGCACGAAACCCAGCGCCGCCACCGTGGACCGTCGCGCCAAGGACCGAACCGCTGCCGGCGATGGCGAGGTCCACCTTGACCTTGCCGAGCTGGGTGCCGCTCTTGAGCTCGGGAATCACACACTTGCCATAGAAGCGGTTGAGGTTCCGGTTCATGACGGCTGCCACCTGGGACCCGGTGAGGCGTCCCTCGCCCCCACCCATCGAAGCATCACCGATCTCGACAGCGCGGCTCATCGCATCCTCGTAGGTCGCGAAACCGCCACTGCCGCCTGCCTTTCGTGCCTTCTGGGGAGCGCCTGACGAACCGCGCTTGCGACGCTTGGTTGGGCGGTCCGGGAGCAACCCAGCTTCGCCGGTGGGAATGTCGCCGAGTTTGAAGAGATCGCCGAGTGCCGTGGACGCCACTTCGCGCGCGTCGCTCGATCGCGACATCAGAAAGCCCCCGACCGAGATGCCGATCACAGTCACGAGGGAGACCGCGATGAGCCACTTGGCGGCCGAAGACCGCTTCTCGGCTTTTCGCGCGTGCTGGATCGCGCTCTGCTCTTTCGCGACTGCGTCCTGGTGCTCGCGCTGGAGCACGAACTCGTGGAACTCCGGCCACTCGCGGAGCGGCTTTCGCTCGCCCGTGTCGGTGTTGAAGGTTTGGTCGTCACCGCCGAAGCCGCCGACGTTCAGTCGTTCGATCAGTTCACGTGCGTTGAACGGACCATGATCCATGCGATCTCGGGCCACCATCCACCGCTGCTTCGTGTCCTTCGAAAGGTCGTCGAGCAACGCCTTCATGTCGCGTTTCGGCGGAAGGGGTGTCTGCTTGCGGGGCACGGTTGGTGGGGGTGCAGGTTTCGGAAACACCGACGGTGCCGGCGCTGCCGAGGGGACCGGAATCCCCGGAATCTCCATGTCCGGGGGAGGGAGGACGGACGCCAGGTCGACGTCGAAGCTCGCCGGATCCGCTGGCGGAGGGGCGGGAATCGAATTCGCCTGCTGCACGAAGGGCGTGAGGGCGTCGCGGACCGACTCCGGTGACTCAAAGCGATCCTTCGGGTCCGGGGCGAGACAACGGAAGAGGATCCCATCGAGCTCCGGAGGAATATCCTCGCGCACGTGAGAAGGCGCCACGAACCCCTTGCCTGGAGCGCGAGCCGTCAGAAGCTCGTACAGAATCGCGCCAATTCCGAACACATCGCTGCGCTTGGTCGCCGGGTTGCCGTCCTTGACCTCAGGGGCGAGGCACGCGTGGTCGCTGTCGCGGAACGCGCTTGGCCCAACCGACTCCAAGAGGACCTGCCCAATGCCGAAGTCGCGTACCTTGACGCGTCCGCCTCGGGTTACCCACACCACGCTCGGGCGAAGAGTTCCGTGGGGCCCCTTCTCGTGGGCGTAGCTCAGCGCGCTGCATAGGTGCGCGATGACGTTGTAGATCCCGCGAAGCGAAAGGGGATCACCTTCGAGGTCTCGCTCTCGGATGAATTCGGAGAGTCGTGTCCCGTCGATCCACTCTCCGGCGATGAAGTGTTCGCCTTTGTCCGTACGCCCGACACCGAACGTTCGGGCGATGTTGCGGTGGGAGAGTTTCGCGGCCGTCCGGCAGGCCTCTCGAAACTCGGAAGCGGCGCGAGGCGGGATCAGGTCCGGATGCAGGACGCGAACTGCGATGGCGCGCTTCGTTTGGCGGTCGGTTGCCGACCACACGACGGCCTGAGGGTCCTCGTCGACGCGGTCGACGACCTCAAACCTTCCTCCTACCAAGGCTCCCGGATGCAATCCCGAGTGCTCTGGCGCTGACGACGCAACCCCCTCCGGCATCTATCCATTCAAGATAGTCGACCGGCGGACTTGGATTCAACTTCGTCGACTGTCGCCCTCGGCCCGCGCCAGCTCGAGAGTCAGCTCTCGTTCGCCCAGTACCGCGCCGACCATGGACTCGATGACTTCTTGGGCTCGCTCCTCGGGCACATCGACGAGGGAGTGCTTGTCCCGCACGCGTATGCGCCCGATATCTCTGCGGTTCAGTCCCGTTCGTTCGCGCAGCAGGCGGCCTAGCTCAGAGGCCTTCAGGTCGTCTTTTTTGCCTACGTTGACGTAGAGTGTGGTCGTTGGCGACGGAGGTGGGGGACTCTCAGCCTTCCTCGAGGAATCCGCGGCAGGTTCCGGCTCGGGCGTTGAGCGGCCTTGCCGCCTACGGGTCGCCGCCTCGTCGTCTGGATCGTCCGAGCCGGTGTCGAAGAACGCGCTCAGCAACCCACTGAGCATTCGTTCCGCGCCTGGATGGGTCAGGAACCGTCGGGCGAGCGCAAGCCCTTGCTCGTTGGGCGGGTCGGGGTAGGCGAGGTCGATCATCGCAATCCGATCCGCCTCGCGCCGCGTCTTGGCCTCACCGTCGCTCGGCAGCGAGCGTTCGACCGGGAAGATCCGGTATTGCAGACGCAGGTAGTAGAGTATGCCAAGTTCGTTGGGGCCGACCAACGAGATCGCCGTACCTGTGCGTCCCGCACGACCCGTGCGTCCCGTTCGGTGAACATACTGCTCGACGTTCTCGGGCAGGTGAAAGTTGATCACGTGCGTGAGGTGGGAGACGTCGATTCCGCGCGCGGCGACATCGGTCGCCACAAGAAAACGGACTTCGTTTTGGCGTGTCCGCGCAAGCACTTGCTCGCGCTCTCGTTGAGGCCGATCGCCGTTGAGCCATTCGGCGTTGAACCCAGCACGCTGCAACGCAGCAGACACCTCTTCGGTTTCGGCCTTCGTGTTGCAGAAGATCAGCGCGCTCTCCGGATCCTCGATCTCCAGAATCGACATGAGGTTGCCGACGCGTCCCATGCCACTGAGCATGTAGACGAAGTGCTCGATCCCAAGCGCACCCACGTGGTCCCCAGAAAACCCTAGAAACACGGGGTCGGTCATGTGTTTCTCGGCGACCCGCTTGATCGCCCGGTCGACCGTCGCCGAGAAAAGTAGCGTTTGCCGCTCTTTGGGGAGACGCTCGATGATCGCGTGGAGCTCCTTGGCAAAGCCCATCGACAGCATCTCGTCGGCCTCGTCGAGCACGAGCACGCGCAGCCGGGAAGATTTGATCGTGCCCCGCTTGAGGTGGTCGAGGACGCGCCCCGGTGTCCCGCTGATGACCCGAGCGCCCTTGTTGAGCGCACTGACCTGCCGTTCCATCGAAGCGCCGCCGTAGACGGCCACGGTTTGCACCCCGCGATGCGCGCCGAGTTTTTCGATCTCGCGCGCACTCTGGAGCGCAAGCTCTCGTGTGGGCGCAAGGATGAGTGCTTGCTCGTCGCCGTCGCTGGAGATCAGACGATCGACCAATGGGATCCCGAAGGCGCCGGTCTTGCCGGTTCCGGTCCGGGACTGAACGATCACGTCGTTGCCTTCGACGACGATTGGATAGGAGTCGCGTTGTACAGGAGTGGGTGTGTCCCAGCCAAGCTCAGACAAGGCTTTGAGCACATCCTCGTGCAAGCCTAGTTCTTCGAATGTTTGGGGGCCTTCCTCGGCGGGGGCCTCAGTCATGGAGTCGGTTCCGTTGGGTTGGTTGGTGAGTTGTCGGTTGCCGGGCCCAGGGTCTCGGCGACGCGGTTGGCCAGCGGTGCATCCTCGCGGACGTAGCGCTGCAAGTTGAGTTCAACGCGGTATCGGTACTTGTCGAGCAGGTCCACTTTGCTTTCGTCGCATCGGCCTCGAAGCGCGTTGAGCCGAAGATCCCACTCGTCGAGCGAATTGCGAAGCGGGTCGAGATCGACTTGGTTGCTGGCCAGATACTCGATCCGCAGGCGATCGAGCCCTTCGTGAAGCACCTGAAGCCCTTCATCGCAGCTCAGGTCGAACGATGCGTCGCTCTCGGGCCAGAAGACCTGGGGAATGACCGAAGCGAAGCCAGCGATGATCAAGTAGCCGAGTGCGCTCGCGTAGATTGCGATCACGACAATGCGGCCAAGACGGCCTCGCTGTTCTCCGGGTGGCAACGAATCTCCTCGATCATGGGAGCTCACGACAAAGCGGCTTGTTTGTACAGAGCGCCTCTGCCGCGGTCAAGACGGCGGGGGTTCGCGCCGTTCTCGCCGCTCCCGGCGCTTGCCAATGAAGAAAAGGCCGACACCAACGCCGATCGTGATGGCGACGACCCCGCCACACATGACGTACCAAAGTAGATAAGTGAGGCCGCTGCCCATGGGCTAGCAGATCAACTTGTAGCCGACCCCGTAGACCGTCAAGATGTGCACCGGGCGATCCGGCTTGGGCTCGATCTTGCGGCGCAGCTTGACGATGAAGTTGTCCACCGTGCGGTTGTTGGGACCGGCCTCCAGTCCCCAGATTCGCTCTAAGATCTCATCGCGCGAGACGGGCTCGCCCTCGCGCTCCCAAAGGAACTTCAACAACTCGACCTCGTAGAAGGAGAGGTGCATGGTCTCGTTGGCGGTCGTGAGCGTCTGGGACCCGGTCTCGACGTTGACGTCGCCGATTCGAATCTCACTCTGAGACGGGCGAATCGTGCGTCCGGCTCGCCTGAAGAGAGCACGGATGCGCGCCACGAGCTCGCCGATCGAGAACGGCTTGGTGACATAGTCGTCTGCGCCCGCCTCGAGGCCTCGAATCTTGTCGGACTCCTGGCTCCGTGCGGTGAGCATCACGATGGGCAGGATCGGGTCCCGTTGACGAATCGTCTGGCAGACCTGGTACCCGTTCATGTCGGGGAGCATCAGGTCGAGGATGACGCAGTCGACGTCTTCAGACGCCGCGAGTTCGATCGCTTTCGCACCCTTGGCCGTGTGGACGACCCGATAACCCTCGAACCGGAGGGAGTCCGACAGCCCCAAGGCGAGAGCAGGGTCGTCTTCGACGAGCAAGATGCCGCGTCCATCATTCGACATCGGGCCGACCATAACACCATCTGCCGCGTCAGGCTGCTTCTGCGTTCAGAGCGCCGGCAGCTCAGGACCGGCGACCGGGACCGAGAACCCCACGATCGCGCCCCCACCTTGTGCGTTTCTGGCCCACGCGCGCCCACCATGGGCCTGCGCGATGTGCTTGACCAGCGATAGGCCAATCCCCGACCCCCGAGTGGGGTTCTCGTGGGTCCCTCGATAGAAGCGCTCGAACACGTGCCGAAGCGCTTCCTTTGGGATCCCTGGCCCATGGTCGCGGACCGCCACGTCGACTGCCGAGCGCCTAGGGCTCAGCTCGAGCTCGATTGCCGTTTGCCCTCCGTACTTCACGGCGTTGTCGAGCAGGTTGATCACCGCGAGCGCGATCGCCTCCTGGTCGATCATGACGGCGGGAAGGTCGCCTGGCGACTGCAAGCGCACCTCGACCCCATCCTGCTCGCTGCGATACCGAAACGCTTCGAGTGCTCGTTGTACGGCGTCTCCGAGGTCCCCGCGCTTGAGTTTGTAGGGGCCTTTGCCTCCTTCGACGGCGGAGAAATCGAGGACGTTGTCGATCAACGATGTGAGACGCTCCGATTCCCGGCAGATGATGTCGAGGTACTCGGTCCGCCGTTCCTCGCTCGGTACGCGGTCGGAGCGCAGCATGTCCGCAAACATGCGAACGACGGACAATGGGGTCTTGAGTTCATGGGACACGTTGGCCATCAACTCGCTCTTCAACTGGTTGAGCCGCCGCTCTTTTTCGGCAGCGTAGATGAAGAACATGGCACTCAGGAGAATGATCGCGAACGCCATGACTGGAAGTGCCACCTCTCCTCGCAGCCGTGAACGACCCTGCGCGCGAAGCGAGGCGGCTTCTTGAGGCGCGACTTGAAGTCGCCATCCGTAGAGGGTCGTGGGGAAACGGTGGTCGACCGTGTACACGCCTGCTTCGGAGAGATCAGGCCCATGCACCACTTGGTTGCTCTCATCGACGACGTTGTAGAGTGGTGTCGTTTGGTCTGAGACGAACATCCTCGGGAGGACTTCGTCGGCGAGGTAGTCGACATCGTGGTACGCGACGAGGTAGGTGAGTTGGCCGTCTTGGGTCGCATACGCGCGGTAGGAGAGGAGATAGCTCACGTCATCGACGCGCTGATGCAGATGCCGAAGCGGCCCGTCGGACTGGTCGCTCCGGTCCATCCCTTGAACGAGGTTCTGTCGAAAAGCGCGAAGGAAGCTGCGTCTGACTTTTCGGTCTTCGGTGCTCGCCCACTGGAGCACCTCGCCATCGGCGTCCACCAGGAGGACCGCCTTCACGCTTGGTGTTCGGGTTGCAGCTTGTGGCAACCACTGCGAGTCGATCGTGCTCGAGTCGTTGGGGTTCACGAGGCGGGCGACGCGCTCGTCTGCGGTCACGATGTAGTTCTCGATGCGCTCGACGCGCTGCTGGGCGACCGAGAGAAGTGATCGGGCGATCGCGCTGTCGCCCAGCTCGGCGTACTTCCTGGCGGAAGACACGGTGTAGTAGCCAAGGACGCCCGCCGCGACGATGATCGCCGGCACCAAGAACAGATACACCGTGCGAAAGCGACCCCCGTCCATCACTCCCGTTCTGCTCTGAGCGGGCGTTTCATCAGATCCCCCACGGTCTCGAGGGCCGGCTTGCCGTCGTACAGCATGGCGTGGACCTCGTGTGTGATCGGCATTTCGACCCCGAGCTTGTTGGACAGTTCGTGGGCACTCTTGGTGGTCCGCACACCTTCGGCCACCATCTGCATGCTGTCGAGAACCTCTTGGAGAGACTTCCCCTGGCCAAGCTGGAGGCCGACGTTGCGATTGCGAGAAAGGTCCCCGGTACAGGTGAGCACCAAGTCGCCCATCCCCGCCAGCCCAGCGAGGGTGAGCGGATTCGCACCCTTGACGATCGCGAGCCGCGAGATCTCCGCGAGGCCTCTCGTGATGATACCGGCTCGCGTGTTGAGGCCGAACCCGAGCCCGTCGGCGATTCCGGTGGCGATGGCGATGACGTTCTTGAGAGCGCCCCCGAGCTCCACTCCAATGACGTCCTCGGTGTTGTAGACACGAAAGCGGTCGGTCGTGAACGCTTGCTGTGCACGTGCAACGACGTCAGCGTCGTGTCCTGCAATGCAGACCGCGGTCGGGGTTCCAGCGGCGACCTCCTTGGCGAAACTGGGACCGCCGATGTAGGTCAGCTGTCGATGACGAGACTCCGGAAGAACGTCTTCGAACATCTCCGACACCAACATCAGGCTGTCGGTCTCGATGCCCTTGATGCCGCTGACGATTGGCACGTCGTCGCCGATGAGTGGGCTCGCCGACTCGAGGACCTGGCGGATCCCGTGCGTCGGGACGACGCACAAGATCAGTTCGGCGCCCTCGAGGGCGTGGGCAAGATCCGAGGTGGCTTCGAGTGTGTCGGGTAACGCGAATCCGGGGAGGTACGCCTGGTTCTCGCGGTGCGCCTGGATGGCATCCGCGACCGACTCGCGCCTGGCCCAAAGGCGGGTGGGGTGCCCCTGATCCGCCAACAGTTTCGCGAGCGAGGTCCCGAAGGACCCCGCGCCTAGAACACAAGACCGCAAGACCGACATCTTGCGAACCCTACCATGCACACCGATCCCGGGTTAAGGGGTGGCTTGGACGCCGCCTGGGCTGTCCTTCTCGGGGCGGGGATCGGCGAGGTCGAGCGTCAGCGAGTCCGGATCGACGAGCGCATTGGCCAACACCGCGTCCATCTTGGAGACCGGGATGAACTCGAGCGTCTCTCGGATCTCCTCCGGAACCTCTTCGAGGTCGGCGGTGTTGCGTTCCGGCAGAATCACGCGCTTGATCCCAGCTCTGTGCGCCGCCAGGACTTTCTCCTTGATGCCGCCCACAGGCAGCACCCGCCCGCGAAGGGTGATCTCGCCGGTCATCGCGACGTCGTGCCGGACGTGGAGTCCAGTCAACAGCGACACGATGGCGGTCATCATGGTGACGCCCGCGCTCGGGCCATCCTTGGGCATGGCACCGGCCGGAATGTGGATGTGGATGTCGCTCTTCTCGAGGAAGTCTTCGGCGATACCGAACGCTTTGGCCCTCGTACGCACGTAGCTCATCGCGGTCTGGGCAGACTCCTTCATCACGTCGCCGAGCTGACCCGTCAGCTGAAGCTTGCCGGTGCCGTGCATCTTGGTGCACTCGATGAAGAGGATTTCGCCGCCGACCGCGGTCCAAGCCAAACCCGTCGCGACGCCGGTCTCGGCGGTGCGCTCGGCCACTTCGGAACTGAAACGCGGGGGTCCGAGGTACGGACGAAGCGATTCCTCGTCGGCGATCGTCCATGGGCCTTCTTCGCCTTCGGCGACCTTGACCGCGACGCCTCGAATCACGCTCGCGATTTGACGCTCGAGGCTACGGACACCTGCTTCGCGCGTGTAGTGGTCGATGATCGACTCGATGGCGGGGTCTTCGAGCATGGCGGTCTCGGCCTTGATGCCGTGCTCCTCGAGCTGCTTCGGCAGAAGATGCACCCGGGCGATATCGAGCTTCTCGCGTCGCGTGTAACCCGGAATCTCGATGATCTCCATGCGGTCTCGGAGAGGCGCGGGAATGGTGTCTCCCACGTTCGCCGTGGCGATGAACATCACCTTCGAAAGGTCGTAGGGGATCTCGAGGTAGTGATCGCTGAAGGTGTCGTTCTGCTCCGGGTCGAGCACTTCGAGCAGGGCCGCTGCCGGGTCACCTCGGAAGTCGTGTCCAATCTTGTCGATCTCGTCGAGCATGAACACGGGGTTGATCGTCGCAGACTTCTTCATCCCCTGGATGATCTGTCCGGGTAGGGCGCCGACGTACGTCCGCCTGTGGCCACGGATGGCGGCCTCGTCATGCACACCGCCAAGACTGATGCGGTGGAACTTCCGCCCAAGGGCCCGCGCGACGGAACGGCCGAGCGAGGTCTTTCCGACGCCGGGTGGGCCGATCAGGCAGAGAATGGGGCCCTTCTTGTCCGTCTTGAGCTTGCGAACCGCAAGGTACTCCACGATGCGCTTCTTGACCTTCTCGAGGCCCGAATGGTCTTCGTCGAGAACCTGGCGCACCGCGGCGATGTCCATGTTGTCGGTGGTTTGTTTCGACCACGGGATGTCGAGAATCCAGTCGATGTAGGTTCGCACGACCGTGTATTCGGCCGAGCCGACCTGCATCTGCCGAAGGCGCTTGAGTTGTTTGCGCGCCACCTTGTCGGCTTCGTTCGGCAAGTCGGCCTTCGCGATTCGCTCTTCGAGGATGTCGAGGTCTCCCTGGTCTCCCTCTTCCTCGCCCAGTTCTTCCTTGATGGCCTTGAGCTGCTGCCGGAGCACGTACTCCCGCTGGTTCTTGCCCATCTCCTCTTTGATCTGGGAGTTGATGCGCTCTCGCATCTTGAGGATCTCGAGCTGACGCGTGAGGAGCCGAAGCACCTTACGGATGCGTTCCTTGGGATCGAGTGTCTCGAGGAGCTGCGACTTTTCGTCGACCGGGGCATCCAGGTTGGCGGCCACGAGGTCGGCGAGCTGCCCGCGTTCTTGAATTGAGTCGATCAGAGAACCGGCTTCGCGCGGGAGCTCAGGCATCAGCTGGATCACCTGCTTGGCGATGTCTCGAAGGCTCATCGCCAGTGCTTCGCTCTCGACGTCCTCGGCGGGGATCTCGGGGAGCCGGGTGACTCGTGCCTTGATGTACGGGTCCTTGGTGACCACTTGCTCCATGCGAATTCGCACCAAGCCCTGCAGAATCAGGCTGTAGTTGCCGGAGCTGTGCTTCAGCGCCTTCAGGACGCGCGCGGCCACGCCGACCGGGTACAGGTCACTCTGGTCGGGATCGTCGGTGGACGGATCCCGCTGCGCCATGATGGCGATGATCGGCTGATCGAGGTTCTCGATGTCCTCCACCAGGGCGACGGACTTCTCGCGGCCTACGTCGAAGGGCGCCACGGCGGCCGGAAAAAGGACCGCGTTGCGGATCGGCAGGACCGGCAGGACGTCGCCGAACTCAATTTCGCCGGTATCAGGTGGCGGCATCGATGGGATGGTTTCGTCGTCGCTCATGCGTTCGTTCTACTCCAACTCGGTGCGAACCCAAGTTTTTCCAGGGTTGCGGCGAACATAGCCACGCACCATTTCCCTGGCAAGGGTTCCCACGGTGAGGACGATA
>JBCCEK010000034.1:0-27798 GCA_039030295.1 Myxococcota bacterium
ATCGGCTGCTCCCGCTCCGCCCAAAGGTGCCGGACCGAGCGGCGTTGGTCCGCGTCACGCCGCTCGGGCGAGCGGCCCTCGGCGCGGGCGATCGAACGATGCTTGGCGCGCGGCTCGAGGCCGGTCGTGCGGCGCTGCTGGCGCCCGGCGTCCGGCCCGGGGACCGTTGAGGCTGCGCCCGAGACGTACGCGACGGTGGCCGCCCAACGACGGTGGTCGGACCAGGCGCGCTACCGTTGACACGGGTAACGTTGTTGCGCGTCGATGCGGCGCCGCGAATCGACGTGGGCGCGTTCCGCGTCGACGTCCGCGCACTCGAGCGAATCACGCTCGACGTGCGACCGCTCGCACTCGAGGGTCGACTTGCAACCCGAGTCGTCGAATTCACCCCACGCGCGGCGGTCCCTCGCGATACGGGTGCCGTCCGAGATCGAGGCACGGCGGAAGTCGGACGGGCCGTCGATGTCGCCCGCCCGCCGGTACCGCGATAGCCTGGTGTTCGTGCGGTCTGACGGGAACCGGTGTTGCGAATGGAAGTGCCGCGTGTCGGGTAACCTCGGCTGTTCGTGTAGGGGGCTCGGCCATACCCTCTGTACCCGTGGCCATAGCCCCCGCGGGGCCCGTAGTAACGAGGGTAGTAGAACGGCGCCCGGTAATAGAATGGTGCGTAGTAGGGGCCATAGAAGAAGAAGGGGCGATAGTAGCCAAACCCAACCCACACGCTGTACGGACGATAGTAGCCGGGGACGAAGTACCAGACGTCACTGTAGAAGTCCCAACGAGGGTGCACGAAGACATAGTTGGGTCGCGGGGCCACGTAGTGCCCTTCGACCCAGACATACTGACCGTCGCGATACTCCCAATGCCCGTCAACCCAAATCGCCCCGTCGTACGGAGGCGCGGGTCGCTCCACGATGATCGTTTGAGGCTCTGGGGGCGCCTCCGCACTTGCGGCGGCCGGGGCAGGCTCCTGAACGACGATCACAGTTTCGCCGTTGATCACCTGTTCGGTTCCCTGGTCTTCTTCGATGACGACGTAGGTCTCGTCACGCGCAACCACTGCGTCCGAGTTCGGGATGTCTCCGCCTGGCGTCACGACGATGTCTGTCGCCTCGGTGGAGTCGCGGACATAGCCGTCGGTGCCGGGGTAAGCGTCCTGCGCCATCGCCGGCGCGGCTGAGGTCAAGGTCGCGACCCCGATGAAGAATACAAACAAGCGCGAGATGTGTGGCATGACTGCCTCCTCTTTGGTGTACGCCCCGAAAGCCGTCTCGTCACGCCCTACCGGCACCGACAATGTGGGCGACTCGACAAAAAGACCAGAAAGTGCTTGTGTGCGGGGATTTTCCATGAGTGTTCTCGCCATAGACGCCTCCACTGAGGCATTTCTTCAACAATATGGATTCGAAGACATTCCCTTCGAATCGCTCCGTCAACGGCTCATCGAAGGGACGGCAGGCTCAGCTCAGAACCGGATAGTTGGGGAGGTCCATCCGCCCGACGAGGGCGACCTGCGCGCGCTGCCACCGATGGGCGGGGAACTCCGCGCGAAGCTCGAGGCGCGCGGACAGGCCGCCATGCAGAACGGCGAAGTGGCGGCCGTCATCCTGGCAGGCGGCATGGCGACTCGATTCGGGGGAGCCGTCAAAGCGGCCGTCGAAGTCCTCGACGGAGCCTCGTTTCTGAAGTTGAAACTCCGCGACGTGGCGGCGGTTGCCAAACGGTGCGACGCCCGCATTCCGGTCTACCTCATGACGAGCTTCGCGACGGACGAGGCCGTCCGCAAGATGGCCGAGGAGCTTTCCACCGACCAGTGCCCGGTAGTCACCTTCCCGCAGTTCATTTCCCTTCGCCTTACGCCTGACGGCGAGCTCTTCCGCGATGCCAAGAACGAGGTGTCGCCATATGCCCCGGGGCACGGGGACCTCACGTTCGCGCTCCGTCGCTCCGGGTTGTTGGGGGCCTTCCGGGAGGCCGGCGGCCGCACGCTGATGATGTCAAACGTCGACAACCTGACCGCCACACTCGACCCCGCAGTCATCGGCGCTCACCTCGAGTCCGGTGCTGCGCTCACGGCCGAGATGGCGCCCAAGGAGCCCGGCGATAAGGGAGGAGCGCCCGCGCGCGTCGACGGGCGACCTCAAATCGTAGAGGCATTCCGTTTCCCTGAGGACTTCGACCAAGAGCGCATCCCCGTGTTCAACACGAATACATTCGTGCTCGACGCCGGCGCGATCGACGCAGACTTTCCGCTCACTTGGTTCGCGGTTCGAAAGACGGTTGACGACCGGACGGCCATCCAATTCGAGCGTCTCGTCGGTGAGCTGACGGCGTTCTTGAGCCCATCTTTCCTTCGTGTGGAACGGCACGGTCCGGATGCGCGCTTTCAGCCCATCAAGACTCCCGCTGACATGGACAAAGAGCGGCCAGACATCGTGAAGGCCCTCAAAGCGCGCGGCAGCCTCTGAGGGGTACGCCTGCTAGGCCCCCGCGGACTTATGGCGGCTACGTCTCCCCTCACCGTGAAACGCGAGTTGGCCGCAAGCCGCAGCGACATCGTCACCGCGAGTCTTTCGAACGAAAACCGACAACCCACGGCTCGTCAGCCGCTCCCGGAAGCGATCGACGTGGCTGGTGTCTGGAGCTCGCAACGTGGAAGCGCTGATCGGGTTCATCGGAATGAGATTGATCTTCACTGGAATTCCGCGCAGCAATGACACCATCCCATCCGCGTCCCGGGGCGAGTCGTTCACGCCCTCGATCAGCGTGTACTCGATGGTGATCCGCTGCCTCTTCGACATCGGATAGCGTCGGAGCGCCGCCATGAGGTCCTCGAGATTGTGTTTGCGGTTGATCGGCATGATCGCACTCCGCGCTTCGTCCCGAACGGCATGAAGCGAGACAGCGAGCTGCACCTGTCCATCGAAATCCTTGCCAAGGCGATCGATCTGTCGGACCAGACCGCTGGTCGATACAGTCACGCGCCGTTTCGAAAGATCGAGACCCTCGGAATGCGTCAGTAGAACCAAGGCGCGAGCGAGGGCATCGTAGTTGTGTAGCGGTTCCCCCATGCCCATGAACACCACATTGCGAACCCGCTGATCGGGTTCGAGCTCCTGTCGGCCGAGGATCACTTGGGCCACGATCTCGCCGGCGGTCATCTGCCGCTTGAGGCCCGCCACGCCCGATGCGCAGAAGACGCAGCCCATCGCGCAGCCGACCTGGCTGGAAATACACTGTGTGACGACGGTCGGATCCTGCAGCTGCGGAATCAAGACCGTCTCGACCCGTTCGCCGTCGGGCATCTCGACCAGCAGCTTGTGGGTGCCGTCTGACGCGCGATACGACGACGAGAGCGATAGCGGCCACCCCACTCCCTCTTCGACCAGCCGCCCGCGAAGCGACTTGGGAAGGTTGGTCATCGCGCCGGGGTCGAGAACGCCATGACGGTGAATCCACTCGAAGAGTTGACGCCCGCGATAAGCGGGTTCGCCCCACTCGGCCACCCGCTCTTCCCACTCTTGTGGAAGGAGCGCGACCCAGTCGTCCGGACTCGCGGTCGTGGCACCTGCGAACTTCATCGTGCGTGGAGTTGTCAGAGTTTGCGGGACCGCGCAATCGCCCTACTGCACGATGCCCCCAGATGAGGTATCAACGGGCCCATGCGTTGGCTCCCCACCTTGATTTGTCTCTCCCTAATCCACGTCGGCTGCAGTGACAGCAACGGCCAAGGGTCGACCGACACCTCGGTCGTCGTGGATCTCGAGCTCACCCCCGGGTTCACGCCCGCGCCGAATCCCGAAACAAACGAGACGACGCCGCCAGAACTCAACCAAGCCCGGTTGCTGCGTTACAGGAGCAACGTCGACCCCGCGGTTGCGCCTCGCGCGATCATCATTGGGGTTCCCGGGTTCCTCGGCGGCGGGCCGAGCTACGACGGCATCGCGCGCTCAATCGTCCGATGGGGGGCTAGCGCCGACTTTCCTGTCGAAGTGTGGGCCATCGACCGACGCTCGAATGGCCTTGAGGACTTGACCGGGATGAATGCGGCCGAGCGCGAAGGCGATCCCGAGATCGCAACGCGCTACTACTTCGAAGGCGAAGAAGTCGATGGTCAGACGTTCGCTGGCTACGTTCCTCAAGACGCCGTGTCGTACATGAGCGAGTGGGGGCTCGAGACCCACATGGAAGACCTGCGGGCGGTGATCGACCTCATCCCCGAGGCGGAGCAACGCGGGCACATCTTCATGGCCGGTCACTCCTTCGGGGCCAGCCTGACGGAGCAGTACGGCGCGTGGAGGTTCTCAGCGGACGACAAGCGCGGTGCGGAGCAGCTTGCTGGGATGATCTTCTTGGACGGGCTCATGGGAGACGAACCAACCGACCAACAAGACTTTGAAGAGGGTGTCGCCGACATTCGCACGGGAGAGAGCGACCGGTACGCGACGCTTCCGTTCCTCGGCATCGACGTGTACACGACCGCGGAGATCGGCACCCTGCGCGCCTGGTTCGACCCAACCGGCGTTACGCCCGACGAGCGTCGGGACACCGCGATCCGTGTTCTGTTGGGTATCAGCGAGGTTCCGCCGTTGACCAATGCCGCGGCGGCCGGCATCGGGTTCGACTCCCAGCACCAGCCTCTCGGCTTCGTGCGAATGAGCCTCGGGGAGCTGACGGGGGGCCCGGTCGAAGAGTTCGAGTCGCCGCTCGCTCAAGATGGCGCCATCTTGACCCGACCGACGGACCCAAGCGTGACCTACGACTGGACGGACGCATTCGACGTCACCCCCCAAGACTTCACGCCGTTGATCAATTATGTCTCCGCGTTCACTGGAGGGCCGAGCAACTTCCCAGAGTGGTACTTTCCTTCCCGCATCAGTCTCGACTCTGGGGCCGCCCGCGGCACGAGCTTCCCTGAGGACGGCTTCCAGACTGACTACGGAATCCGGGCGTTCGACGGACCACTCAACGGCGCGCCTGCGTTGTGTATCCCGGGTGCACTCGTCGGGGATGTCGCGCGCTGCGATGCCCTGCGCACCCGACTCGCACCGACGGTTGGAGAAGGCCGGCCGCAAGCAGGTGCCTCGCGTGACAGCGATATGGGGGTCCGAGTGATCGACGCGACCGCGCTTCAGCACAACGACGTGCTGCTCTCCGACGAAACTTCTGCGGGCAACCCGATTCCGGACGCGATCGCGGAGTTCCTCCAGGCTCACGCCGAACCCGGAACGGTGACGTTGCCCACGTTCTAGACCGCTCTCACCCGAAACTGATCGGCTGCGACTTGTCCTCGAAGCCGCTCGCGGCGTTGCTCACCCTTGAAATAGCGTTGCTATTCCTGCGGGTTCCCGCCTTGCGAGCGACTCCAAGTCCTGCGTCTCGCTCGCTCACTTTCGGGTGAGAGCGGTCTAGTGGAAACAGCGCCGACAGCACCATTGACACAGCGCAAACACGACTCACCTTGAGTGGCATGGATCGCCCAGGTACCGCTGCAATCTTGTCGTTCGTTCTCCCGGGCGCGGGTCAGATCTACAACGGCAAATTCCTCCGTGGGATCGTCTGGCTCATCGTGACGCCGGGTTTTTGGCTCGGAACAGGTGGGTTTCTCGGGTGGGTCTGCCACCTGGTCTCGTCATACACCGCCTATCGGTGGGCCCAGGAGCATCCGCCGCCTGAGGGTAGCGCGGTCGTTCGCCGCAGCTTGGACGACGCTTCGTCCGACCCAGGGGCTCGCTAGACCGACACGCCGAACTCGCGAAGCGCGTCGTTCAGCGTGACTTTCTTGTCGGTGCTTTCCTTGCGTCGCCCGATGATGAGCGCGGCCGGAACCTGGTAGTCACCCGACGGGAATGTCTTGGTGCGCGTGCCCGGAATCACGACCGAGCGCGGTGGAACAAAGCCACGCGTCTCGACCGGCTCGGGTCCGGTGACATCGATGATCTTCGTGCTCGCGGTGATGACGACATTCGCGCCGAGGACGGCTTCTTCACCGATGCGGGACCCTTCGACGACGATCGCACGCGAACCCAGGAAAGCACCGTCTTCGATGATGACAGGCTTGGCCCCGGGAGGTTCGAGGACGCCGCCGATCCCGACGCCACCGGCAAGATGAACGCCCTTGCCGATCTGCGCGCATGAACCGACCGTCGCCCACGTGTCGACCATCGACCCCGTGGCCACGTAGGCTCCGATATTCACGTAGCCGGGCATGAGGATCGCGCCGGGCTCCATGTGGGCGCCATACCGAATCGTCCCCGGAGGAACGACGCGGATCCCCTGCTGGTCGAGATTCTTCTTGAGCGGAATCTTGTCGTGGTACTCGTACGCCCCGACTTCGACCCGCTCCATTCCGCGAATCCCAAAGTAGAGAAGGATCGCCTGCTTCGTCCAAGCGTGGACGGTCCATTCGCCGTCATCGCCCCGGGTCGCGACCCGCAACTTGCCTTGGTCGAGAAGCGACAACGTCTCCTCGACGGCCTCACGGTGTTGTGCATCGTCGAGCTTGCCGCGATCTTCGAAGGCCGCCTCGATCAGGGGCCTGAGCTGGCTCTCGTGGGATTCAGCCATCGGCTACTTGAGAAGATACTCGGGAAAGAAGTAGCCCACTTCGATCTGGCCGTTCTCGACGCTGTCTGAACCGTGACATGCATTCTCACCGATATCCGTACCGTACGCTTTGCGGATGGTGCCGTCGTCCGCCTCCGCAGGGTTCGTGGAGCCCATGAGGGTTCGGTACCGTGTCACCGCGTCGTCACCCTGAAGCGCGCTCACCACCACAGGCCCGCGGGTCATGAACTCGACGAGCTCCCCGAAGAACGGGCGGTCTTTGTGGACCGCGTAGAACCCCTCCGCCTGCGCTCGGCTCAGGTGGAGCATGCGCATCCCAAGGATTTCGAGCCCAGCGGCTTGAACCATCGCGATGATGTTCCCGATGTTGTGCTGTTCTACAGCGTCGGGCTTGATGATACTGAGCGTGCGTTCGACAGCCATCGTGGCTCCTCTTCTCGGTTGTGGTCTTCTCGATCCGGCGCGTTTGTAGCGCGTTTTGGCTACTCGGCAACGCTCTTGGCGAACGCGGTGATGTGAGAGGCAACGACCTCGGCCTGGTCCTCTTGAAGGAAGTGGCGGGCGTCCACCAAATGCTTCGCCCGCAGTGGAAACGCCTGACACACGTAGTTCAGCTGCGCCTCCGGGATTGCGATTTCGTGCTCTCCCCAGACGACCTGCATGGGTTTGTCGATGGCAAGCAGGCCATCTCGCAGCCAATCGCGGTGCGCTTCCGTCAGGACAAATCCACCCATGATCTCGAGGAAGCTCCGATGCCCCCCATTGCACTTGAGCAGGTAGAGGTAGCTGGCGATGGTCGTTTCGTCGACGGCCGCCTTGTTCTTCACCCCTGTTTGACGGAACAGCTGGAGCATGACCGAGGTGGTCATGGTGGAGAACACCGCATGCCGAAGAACGGGAACTCGGAAGGTCCACATCGGAAAGGGCGGCGTGAAGTGCGCCACATCGAGCAAGGTGTTCATGATCGTGATCGAGCGGACCTTGACCGAGTTGCGGATCGCCCACTCTATCCCAATGGGACCGGCAATGTCGTGGACCACCAAGTGCACGGGTTGAAGCGCAAGCGTGTCGACGACGCGTCCCACCCACGAAGAGAGTGCGTGCCAATCGTAGTCGAGCCCCTTGGGCTTGTCGCTGAGGCCAACCCCGGGGAAGTCGAACGAAACCGCGCGGTAGCCGGCATCCGCGATCGGCGACAACATCTTGCGGTAGAGAAACGAGCTTGCAGGAACACCGTGAAGCAGAAGGACGGGGTCACCCTCCCCTTGCTCCCGAACGAAGATCTGGTGCCCGTCGACTGTTACGCGCCGCCCGGCAGTTTCGTGCTCCTCAACCAGCGTCGGCTTTCGCATCCGGCTCCCCTCCGTTGGGTGCGGAAACTAGAGCAGATGAGCGACGGCGGCGGCTTCCTCTTGAAGCTCGGCGGCCGTCGCGTCCATCTTGGCCCTGCTGAAATCGTTGACGTCGAGGCCCTGGACGATCGACCAACGGCCACCGCTGCAGGTGCACGGGAAGCCATAGAGAATCCCCTCGGGGACGCCGTAGCTCCCGTCCGAAGGAACGGCCATGGACGCCCAGTCGCCCTCTGGGGTGCCGAGCACCCAATCGTGGATGTGATCGATCGCGGCGTTCGCAGCCGAAGCGGCGCTCGATAGACCTCGGGCTTCAATGATCGCCTTGCCGCGCTGTTGCACGGTGGGGATGAAGTCGTTCTCGATCCAGGATTGATCGTCGACGACAGCAGCGACGCTCTTGCCGTCGATCTGGGCGTTGAACAGATCAGGGTACTGTGTCGCAGAGTGGTTCCCCCAGATCGTCACCCGCTTGATGTCGGTGACGGGGCGACCGGTCTTGGCGGCCACCTGAGAGATGGCGCGGTTTTGGTCGAGGCGGACCATCGCGGTGAAGCTCGCCGGATCGAGGTCGGGCGCGTTCTTCATGGCGATGTACGAGTTGGTGTTCGCCGGGTTGCCCACGACGAGCACTTTCACGTCGCGGCTCGCAACCGCATTGAGTGCTTTGCCCTGACCGGTGAAGATCCCGCCGTTAGCCTCGAGGAGATCCTTGCGGAGCATCCCCTTGCTTCGTGGACGCGCACCTACAAGCAAGGCGACGTCGGTATCCTTGAAGCCGACCGTGGGATCGTCGCTGGCCTCCATTCCCGCAAGAAGTGGGAAGGCGCAGTCTTCAAGTTCCATCATAACACCATCCACCGCCTTCATGGCAGGCGGGATGTCGACGAGCTGCAGGTACACCGGCTGGTCAGCACCCAGCATCTCGCCAGCAGCGATTCGAAAGAGGAGTTGATAGCCAATCTGACCCGCAGCCCCCGTGACCGCGACACGCATCGGTTTGTTCGACATCGTTCTTTCCCTCCTTAGAGAAGGCTCTTCAGCGTCGTGCCCATATCGGACGGCGTCGGCGCCACCTTGACCCCTGCATCCTCGAGTGCCGCGATCTTGGCGTCGGCGGTGCCCTTGCCGCCGCTGATGATGGCACCTGCGTGACCCATTCGCTTGCCTGGCGGCGCCGTGCGCCCAGCGATGAACCCGGCAACCGGTTTCGTGAAGTGCTCCTTGATCCACGCGGCTGCCTGCTCTTCGGCGTTGCCGCCAATCTCGCCAATCAAGATGACCCCGTCGGTGTCCGGATCGTCGTTGAAGAGCTTGAGTACGTCGATGAAGTCGGTTCCGTTGATCGGGTCGCCGCCAATCCCAACCGCCGTACTCTGGCCTATCCCCAGCGCGGTCAACTGCCCGACCGCCTCGTACGTCAGGGTGCCGCTCTTCGACACCACGCCGACACGGCCCGCCTTGTGAACATGGCCTGGCATGATGCCAATCTTGCACTGATCTGGCGTGATGACCCCTGGACAGTTCGGGCCGATGAGCCGAGTCTTGTCTTGCGAATCGAGGACGCGCCGGACTCGAACCATGTCCATCACAGGGATGCCCTCGGTGATTGTCACGACGAGTGGAATCTCCGCATCGACAGCCTCTAGAATGGCGTCGGCCGCAAACGGCGGCGGGACGAAGACGCACGAAGCGTTCGCACCCGTTTGCTTGATCGCGTCGCGCATCGTGTCGAACACCGGCACATCCATCAGGGACTCGCCACCCCGCCCCGGCGTCACGCCAGCGACCACCTTGGTGCCGTACGCGAGCATCTGCTCCGTGTGGAACTTGCCGGTGCTCCCGGTCATGCCCTGAACGACGAGCCTAGTGTTTGCGTCTACGAGAATCGACATGCGTTATCCCTTTGCCAACTCGACGATCTTTTGAGCGCCCTCGGCCATGGTGGCCGCAGACGTGATGGCCAGTCCCGACTCGTTGAGAATCTTGCGCCCCTCTTCGACGTTCGTGCCCTCGAGGCGAACCACCAATGGCACCTTGAGGCCCAGCTCCTTGGTAGCGGCCACGACGCCGTTCGCGATCGTGTCGCACCGCATGATGCCACCGAAGATGTTGACGAAGATGCCTCTCACCGCCTCCGACTGCAGGATGATCTTGAAGGCCTTGGTGACGGCCTCTTGGTTTGCACCGCCACCGACGTCGAGGAAGTTCGCCGGCTCACCACCAAAGTGCTTGATGGTGTCCATCGTACTCATCGCGAGGCCGGCTCCGTTGACGAGGCAGCCGATGTTCCCGTCGAGCTGAATGTACGAAAGCCCGGCTTCCTTCGCTTCTGTCTCGGTGGGCGCCTCCTCGGTGAGGTCGCGAACGGTGTCCCAGTAGTCTTTGTGTCGAAAGTCGGCGTTGGAATCGAAGTTGACCTTGGCGTCGAGCGCGATGACCTTCTCGTCCTCGGTGAGGATCAGCGGATTGATCTCGGCGATTGAGCAGTCTTCCTGGACGAACAGATTGGCGAGGCCAAGAAGGAGCCGGGTGAAGCCCTTCTGTTCCTGTTTGGTGAGCCCGAGACCGAAGGCGAGCTGCCGGATCTGGTAGCCCCACAGACCGACTGCGGGGTCGATGTGTACGGTGTGGATCTTCTCGGGGGTCTTGGCGGCGACTTCCTCGATGTCCATGCCGCCTTCGGTCGAAGCCATGATCGCAACCCGCCGTGCCTCGCGATCGACAACGAGTGCCAGGTACAGCTCCGACTTGATCGCGAGCCCTTGCTCTACCAGCAGCCGCTGCACCACCTTGCCCTCAGGACCAGTCTGGTGGGTCACTAGGGTTTTGCCGAGGATGTCGGTCGCGGCTTCGGTGGCCGCATCGACTCCCTTGACGACCTTGACGCCACCGGCCTTCCCGCGACCACCAGCGTGGATCTGCGCTTTGACGACGACGACTTCGTTGCCTGTCGATTCGATGAGCGACTCCGCGGCGGCAGTGGCCTCTTCGACCGACATGCAGGGAGTCCCTTGCGGTACCGGGATTCCATACTTTCGGTACAGCTCTTTGGCCTGGTACTCGTGGATGTTCACAGCGTCGTTCTCCTCGGCAGGGAGTGCCCGGTGGCTTCGAGTCTCCCGCGTATAGCACAACGCGGTAGAGGTGCCCGGTGCTAATTCAGCGCGCTTCGGCGGGCAAATCGACGAGGACTCGGCTCTCGCCCACCAAGGTCGAGCTGCGTACGATGTCTTCGACTTGGGCGGACGTGAACCCGCGGTAGACGACCGCATCTCGCCGAACGAAACTCTGGGCGTCGGCGACGACCCGCTCCTGTTCACGCTCATCGTCGGGCAGCGTCACGATGAGAAAGTGCGCGAAACGAAAGCCAAGCGCGTCGGAGTCGCACACTTCGACCAACGTCGCCCCACCGTCGTAAAGCTTGCGGACGAACGTCTCGACATAGTCGGGGCGACGCACGTACTGACGCGTGGGTCCAGAGAGATACACCTTGGCCTCGTGAAGCTCACAAGCGCTTTCGCGCAACGCGCGGTCGACCCAGTTCTCGGCCGCACCGCGGTCCCCTTCTCGGGCTGCTTCGAGGCCGCGGTCTGCGGCGGCTTGTCGCCACCCGTTGATCCCCCATGCGAGCCCGAGTGCGACCACGAACCATAGCGCTCTTGGAATCGAGATACTCAATGCCTCAGCTCCTCAACGCGGCGTGGAGGTCCCATCCGCCGGTCCCGACGAAGTAGATCGCAAGCCCATCGACTGCGATCCCGAACCAGTCCGCGCTTCCGGTGAATACGGAGTTGCCCATCACGAGCCCGATCGCGACGAGGATCGCTCCACTGAGGATTGCGCCGACCGCGCGCCGGACGAATGTCTTGCGCTGCCGCTCGAGCGAACGATGCCGGATGGCGTCGTCCACCGCGCGCGCAGAAGTGGCCACCCGTGGCGGAACCGCCGACGGCGGACGGACAACGCCCGAGATCTCGGACTTCGTTGTTGGTGGGACCGAGGCCACGGAGTCATCGACAGAAATCCTCGCGCCCCCCGCCGATGACGGAGCAAAGGGGTCGATGGCGGAGACGCGCCCGGGCAACAGATCGTCTTCGGGCTTTTGGAAGACGGCGCCGTTTGGATTGGTTACCGGCTTCGACCGACGGGCGGGCCGACATTCGACCTCCGCACCGATCGACTCGAGCACTTTGCGCATCTCACCCGCTTTCGGCGCAGCGACCCCGTGTTTGACCACACGGGGAAGGCTGCGGACGAGCGAACGGGCCGTCGTCTCATCGACGCCGAAGGCATGCGCAACTCGATCGGCCGGAGGAACGTCCCCAGGCTCGAACCGCATCACCCACACGTCGAAAGTCGACATGTCTTTAACGATAGCGATTGAAAAGCCGTGGGGCGATTGTTTGGCTCACTCGCCAACTGAACTTGTGATCACACCCACCGACACACCTACCCCCTGGGGTGATATCGGGCATGCATGTTGCGAAGGTGCTCGGCCGAGACATGCGTATAAATCTGTGTCGTCGAGATGTCGGCGTGCCCCAACATCGTTTGGACGGAGCGGAGGTCGGCGCCGCCGGCGAGGAGATGGGTTGCGAACGAGTGGCGCAACTGGTGCGGCGATATCGGCTTCGTGATGCCGGCGGCGCTTGCGTACTTTTTCACCAGTGCCCAAAAGCTCTGGCGTGTCATCGCCCTTCCCCGAGCGGTGACGAAGCAAGCACGGCTCGACGGGTGGGACCACTTCGGCCGAACGTCGCTGAGGTACGTGCCGAGAGCGTCTCGCGCATGCTCCCCAATGGGTACGATTCGACGCTTGTTGCCCTTGCCGAGCGCGGCGACGAACCCCTCCGCGAGGTTGAGGTCGCCTAGGTCGAGGTCGACCAACTCGGACACGCGCAGCCCCGCGGCGTACATGGTGTGGAGCATCGCCCGGTCGCGAACCCGGTTCGGCTTGCTGCCGGCCGGCGCCTGCAACAGCCGAATGATCTCGTCGGGCGAGAGCACACCCGGGAGCTTGTGTTGTAGACGAGGGCCTTCCAAGAGTTCGGTGGGATCACGTTCGAGACGCAACTCCCGAACGAGGAAGCGAAAGAAGCCTCTCATCGCGCTCAGAGCACGCGCTTGGGTCCTCGCGCTCAGCCCGTCCCGTGACAATGTGACCAAGTATCCTGCCACACTGACCTCGCCGACCTCGCTGAGTTCGGTCCCGTCCTCGACGAGCCACCGACCGAAGCGCCCGAGGTCTCGCGCGTACCCGTCCACCGTGTGTCTCGAGAGGCCTCGCTCGACACGCACGTGCTGAATGTAGTCATCGAGCGCCTCGTCGAAGGAGACGGTCATACCACCGGCTACCACACGGGACTCAGAGTTCCCATTTTGTGCGGCGTGTGTGCGTTTGTCCGACAGGCGTTTCGTTGATGAGGATCAAGGCCCGTGGTATTTTCCCCCTACCGATCGATGAAGCTTAGCTACACGTACTTACTGATGGTGACGCAATGAGTAGACTCATCGGGTACGTAGCCAATCGCTCCGATCGAATGCGCGATGCGCTTCATCAAGAGCGTGCGGTGCTGAAGCAAGAGACGGCGCTGTCAACCGCAAGCGGTTGGGGGATCGGTTTCTACCATGGCGACGAAGTGCTCCATAAGAAGCGCCCAACACAGGCGGGCGAGTTGGTTGACTGGGAGAACATCGCAGGAGACGTTCGGTCGGATTGCGCGCTTCTCCACCTTCGCCAACCGACGGTGAGTGACTTCCGCGCGGAGAACGCGCATCCGTTTCGAATGCGCCAATGGCTGTTCGCCCACCTTGGGACCGTCCAAGGGTTCGATGCGATTCGCGACAGCCTGGCCGAAACGATCCCCGACTTCATTCGTCGGAACATCCGCGGCCAGACGGACAGCGAGTACTTGTTTCACACCGTGCTGACGTTTCTCCACGACGCGGGGCAACTCGACAACCCCGACGTCAACCAGGCGCAAGTGCTGCCTGCCATCGGGGCGGCAGTCGCACTGGTCGAGCGACTGTCTGCCGAGGTCGGTTCGAAAGGCACCAGCCTGAGCTTCATCCTCACCAACGGCCGTTCGATGTACGGGCTTCGTCACGGTGACCCGATGGCCTACGTCGAGCGGCAGGGGTTGCACGACCCCCCCGCGGACTACCACCCTCCCCCCACTGGCAGCACCCAGCTCCGCTACGTGATGGTCGTGAGCGGAGTCGAAGGTGACCCCGCCGGCTACCAACACGTCGAGGAGCGCTCGGTCGTCGTCGTCGATCGCGGTCTTGGGGTCGACGTTCAGCCGCTGTAGAAGGAGCGCAGCAGGGCCTTCGCCGTGCTGCCCTAGAACGCGTCGATGATCGCGTTGAGGGTCGGGCTCGGGCGCATCGCTTTTTCGGCGAGGGCGTCGTCCGGCATGTAGTAGCCACCCACGTCCATTGGCTGCCCTTGAACGTCGTTCAGCTCTTGGACAATCTGGGCCTCGGCCTCACCCAGAGCCTCCGCAAGGGGCTTGAAACGGGCGGCAAGCTCGTCGTCGTCGCTGGCCGCGAGCGCCTCCGCCCAATAGAGCGCGAGGTAGAAGTGGCTGCCCCGGTTGTCGAGCTCGTTCACTTTGCGTGAGGGCGACCGGTTCTCGAGGAGGTACTTCGTGGCCGCGGCGTCGAGCGCGTCAGCAAGCACCTTCGCCTTCGGGTCGTTGTCGTGGTCGGCAAGGAAATCGAGCGACGCGGCCAACGCTAGGAACTCACCCAACGAGTCCCAACGAAGATGGTTCTCTCTTTCGAACTGTTGGACATGCTTCGGCGCTGACCCGCCGGCACCCGTCTCGAAGAGGCCCCCACCGTTCATGAGAGGAACGATCGACAGCATCTTCGCGCTGGTGCCGACCTCGAGGATTGGAAAGAGGTCCGTGAGGTAGTCGCGAAGCACGTTTCCAGTCACCGAGATCGTGTCCTTGCCCGCTTGGATGCGCTCAAGCGAGAGCCGTGTTGCTTCCACCGGAGGGAGGATCCGAATGTCGAGTCCGCCGGTGTCGTGTTCGGGTAGGTAAGCCTCGACCTTGGCGATCAACGAGGCATCATGGGCGCGAGTGGAGTCGAGCCAGAAAACCGCAGGCGCGCCGGTAGCCCGTGCGCGCCTCACGGCGAGGCCTACCCAGTCGCGAACTGGCGCATCTTTGGTCTGGCACGCTCTCCAGATATCCCCGGCCTCGACGGCATGCTCGGTAAGCACCTTGTCATCCGCGTCGATGATCCGGACAACGCCCTTCTTCTCGATCTCGAAGGTCTTGTCGTGCGAGCCGTACTCCTCGGCCTTCTGCGCCATCAAGCCGACGTTCGGGACGCTGCCCATCGTCGTCGGGTCGAACGCGCCGTGCTCTTTGCAGAACTCGATGACGGCTTGGTAGACACCAGCGTAGCTGCTGTCGGGGATGACGGCCTTGGTGTCCTGCGTCTTCCCGTCGGCGTTCCACATCTGGCCGGACTGCCGAATCATCGCAGGCATCGAGGCGTCGATGATGATGTCGCTCGGAACGTGGAGGTTCGTGATCCCGCGGTCGGAGTCCACCATGGCCACCGAAGGGCCCTTCTCGTAGGTGGCGGCGAGGTCGGCCTCAATCTCTGAACGGGCGCCCTCAGGAAGTGTTTCGACCCGCGCCATCAGCTCCCCGAAACCGTGGTTCGGGTCAGCCCCTAGCTCGTCGAACGTGGCGCCATGCTTGGCAAACAGGTTAGCAAAGTACACCCGGACTCCGTGGCCAAAGATGATCGGATCGCTGACCTTCATCATTGTCGCCTTCATATGCAGAGAGAACAGGACGCCGAGGCCTGCCGCGTCGGACACCTGTTCCTGAAGGAAGGTCACAAGGGCCTCTTTGCTCATGCAGGCGGCGTCGATGATCTCACCTTCGAGGAGCGCCAAGGCCTCCTTCAAAACAGACGTGTTGCCCGCCTCGTCGACGTGCACGATGCGCACCGTGGTCGCACTCGGAACCGTCGCCGACTGCTCGGTATGGCGAAAGTCACCCTCCTGCATGGTCGCGACGTGTGTCTTGGAGTCGCCCGACCATGCTCCCATTGGGTGCGGGTTCGCTCGCGCGTACTCCTTCACGGCCTTTGGCGCGCGACGGTCGGAGTTTCCCTCGCGCAACACGGGGTTCACGGCACTGCCTTTGACCTTGGCGTACCGATCGGCGATCGCCCTCTCCTCGTCCGTCCGTGGTTCTTCTGGGTAGTCAGGAACAGAGAACCCCTTTGCCTGGAGCTCGCTGACCGCCGCCTTCAACTGGGGGACCGAAGCACTGATGTTGGGAAGCTTGATGATGTTGGCCTCGGGTGTCTTCGCGAGCCGGCCGAGCTCCGCCAGCGCGTCGTCGATTCGCTGCTCCTCGGTGAGAGCCTCTGGGAAGTTGGCAAGGATGCGTCCTGCGAGCGAGATATCGCGAAGCTCCACGGCGACGTTGGCCGGAGCCATGAACGCTCGGAGGATCGGCAAGAGCGAGTAGGTCGCCAACAGAGGGGCTTCGTCAGTCTTGGTGTAGAGGATCGTCGGCTTCTGAGTCATCGTGTTGTTCTCTCGTGCGATTGGGGTCGGCGTTCGCGGGTTTCCCGCAAAGTGGTCTCACCTGCAACCCGGAGCCCGGGAGCGCCTCAGTGACTAGGCTTCGCCGATGCTTCGAACGTTTGGCACCACGTCGAAGACCCCCCGCCGCTTGGCCTTGGCAAGCGTTCGGAGCGCGTCGCGATAGCCGCGTCGCAGCATGGTCCGCGCCTGGAGCCTCGAGGTGAACGCGAGCCGGCCGAGGTCGGGAGACACGACCAGGACCTGAATCTGGGGATACATCCGATGAATCAGGTCGATCCCGCGCTTTTCTTTTTCGTGCAAGATCATGTTGAGCGATTGACGTGCGACCGCGAGCCCACCCTGGTGCACGAGGGACGGACTCCCTATCCGGCTCACGTGGGGGCGGTAGACGTTCGAGATGATGACTACGTCGGCGCCGGCCTCGACCGCCAGGTCGATACTCAAGGTACGTACGACCTCGCCATCGATGTAGTAGCGATCGCCGATCCTGTGCGGGCGGAAGAGGACCGGGACGCACGACGACGCGGCAACGGCTTTGCTGATCGGCACGTCCTCCCGGTACCCGCGGCCGAACACGACGCGCCCTCGCCCGTCCACGTCGGCGGCTGTGACGATCAAGTGCTTCTCGAGGTCCCGAAAGTCGTCGGTCGGGAGTTGTTCGGCAACGAAACGCTCGAGTCGGTCGATCGAAAAGAGCCCGCTCGAAAGGTACCCCCAACTCTGCCGTTGCTCCTTGTTGGGCAGGCCGAGAAAGTACCGAGCCTTGAGGGGTGGAGCCTCCAGCCCTCGCCGCCAGAACGGTCGAAACCAGTCGAGAAGCTGACCCGGAGCGAAGCCCTGGGTGTAGAACGCACCGGCGATCGCTCCGGCGGAGGCCCCGACACAGATGTCGGCTTCGATTCCGAGTTCTTGCATCGCGCGAAGCACCCCGATGTGCGCCACGCCTTTGGCAGCACCCCCAGAGCCGACGAATGCTACGCGCGGTCGGGCCATCCAAAGGCAAGGTGCCACACGGGGGCAAGCGCGTCGACCCGGATCACCGTCTGGCAGCGCCGTCCGAAAGCCGGCCTAGGCCTTGAGATGGCTCTAGTTCGCCGTCGTCGACGCAGGCGCGGGCGCGGCCTGACTGTTCGCCTTCTTGCCGAGGAAGATCTCCTTGGTGACGTCGCGAAGAAGCGGCCTCGCGTCTGCCGCCAGAGCCGATCGCGGCCACTTGTTGATCAACATGCGGGCGGCTTCTCGAGAGCTGTCCAGGTCGCCGACATCGCGGGCTGTGAGCGCTGTCAGCCACCAACCGTCGGGTTGCAAGGCCGGGTCGACCTCTTGAGTGGCCACCTGACGCGCGACGACGAGCGCCTCGGCGGACCGACGGTCCTTGCGGAGTGCGAACGCGAGGGCAGCCTGGATTGCAGGCACGTGCCGGCCTTCTGGGTCGAGGTCGATCGCTCCTTCGTACTGCTTGATCGCATCTGCGTACTTGCGACCCTCCGCCAGGGAGAGCCCCTTCTTGTAGGTGTCGAGTGAGAGCTCTTCTCGAAACTGCTGTTCCGAATCGCGAAACAGCGCCGCCTCAACCGGGGAAAGGGCCTCGCGTGCGATTGCCGGGTACTGCTGAACCACCTCTGCCCGCTTCCGGTTTCGCACGAGATCGTAGAACTTCTGGGCCTTGGCTGACGCGCTCGCCCGCTCCGAGGCTCGCCGAACCTCGTCGCCGAGGTCGGTCCGAAGCTCTTCGGCGGAGGTTTCCGCGAGGTTCATCTCGGTCCGATACGAGGACATCTGGGCGTCATACCAGAGCTTCAAACCAGCAAACGTAATGACCCCAATCACGGCAAGTGCGATTCCGCTGTCGATTTTGAAACGCCGTTCGTAGCCAGCCTGGCGCTTGGCAATGGCCTTGATGTCGGCTCCCAGCGAATTGACCAGGTTGTTCGTCTTGATGATCAAACCGCGGCTCTCGACGATCTCCTTCTTGATCTCGCGCACTTCGTCTTCGACATCACGCATGAACGCGACCTACCGCCACCCTCTCGGGGAAGCAAGGACCACGGCTTGACGGACCCGAGGGCGCCGCCTACAAGCCGACCCAAGGAGCCCCACTTGCCGTTCCGACTCATGTTTTTGCCCTTGATTGTCGCCATGTCCGGCTGCAATCCACCCGCCGACTACGCGCTCGCAGGGAGCGCCGACGTCCCCTCGACGCACGGTGATGTCGAGGTCGAGAAGATCGACAAGAAACAGCTGCTCGTCACGATCGAGCTCGACTTCTTGCCCGCACCGAACCAGATCGAACCCAGCCTGACCGACTACGCGGTTTGGTTCGTCGTCGTCGGAGAGGACCCGGTCCTGCAAGGCGTCCTCACCTACGACCCGGCCGAGCGAGTTGGGCGGGGAAGCTTTCCGACCTCGCTGCGGGAGTTTGAGATGCGCATCACCGCCGAGCCGAGCGCCACGCCCGCTGCGCCAAACTTCTTGCTCGTCGCCTCCCAACAAATCCGAGAGAAATGACCCATGGCTGATACTTCCGACATCAAAAAAGGCTTCAAGATGCTGCAAGACGGGGTTCCGTACGCAGTGGTGGAACACCAGTTCGTGAAGCCGGGCAAGGGGCAAGCCTTCATTCGAACCCGGATCAAGAACATGATTACAGGGGCAGTGATCGACCGGACCTTCAAGAGCGGCGAGAAACTCGAACGCGCCGACACCGAAGAACGGACGATGCAGTACCTGTACCCCGAGGGCGACTCACGCGTGTTCATGGACACCCAGAGCTACGAGCAGATGACGCTGACGAACGAACAGCTCGGAGACAACATCTACTACCTCCTCGACGGCACCGAGTGCGACATCATGCTCTTCGAAGGCCGGCCCATCGGGGTCACGCCTCCAACGTTCGTCGAGCTCGTGGTCACCGAGACCGAGCCGGGCTTCAAGGGCGACACCAGCAGCAACACCACGAAGCCGGCAACCTTGGAGACCGGTTTGCAGGTCAACGTGCCGCTCTTTGTGAACACGGGCGACAAGCTCAAAGTCGACACCCGCACTGGGGATTACGTAGAGCGCGTCAAGGGCTGAACGCTCGCGTGGAGGAACCCACCGACACGGAAGTCGTTCGGATCCTGCAAGCGCGTGCTGCCCTCTTTCAAAGCATCCGGACGTTCTTCAGCGAGCGAGGCTTCGTCGAGGTCGACACGCCTGCAATCGTGCCTTCCCCTGGGCTCGACGTTCATCTCTCGGCGCTCGAAGTCCGAGGGCCTGACGGCGGTCCGGTAGGCTGGCTCGCCACGAGCCCCGAATACCAAATGAAGCGCCTCCTCGCCGCGGGCGCGACCCGCGTCTTTCAGCTCGGCAAGAGCTTCCGTGCAGACGAACAAGGCCCCTTTCACGAGCGTGAGTTCACGATGCTCGAGTGGTATCGCACGCGCGCGACCTCCGACGACGTCATGGCGGACACCGAAGCGCTCATCGCATCACTCGCCGGGGCCTCGCGCCGGCCAGAGGCTGGGAGCCTGACGAAAACATGGGAACGGCGAACGGTCGACGAGGTGATGCGCGAACACGCTGGATCAGGCGCGGACGATTTCAAGGACGACGAGGCGTTCTTTCGCGCGTGGGTCGATCACGTCCAGCCGAAGCTGGGGGTCGACGCTCCCGTGTTTGTCGTGGACTGGCCGCGCTCGATGGCGTCGCTCGCGCAACTCAATGCGGACGGGACCGCCGATCGGTTCGAGGGGTTCTACCGAGGCGTCGAGCTCTGCAACGGGTTTGGGGAGCTCACGGACCCCGTCGAACAACGGACCCGTTTCGAGCACGACCAACAGACTCGCTCTGCGGCAGGTCTGCCGGTCTATCCGATCGACGAGAAGTTCATCCAGGCGCTCGAGCATGGGATTCCTCCGAGCGCCGGCAACGCCTTGGGCGTCGACCGGCTCCTGATGCTGCTCGAGGGCGCCGACTCGATCCAGGCGGTCATGCCGTTTCCGGAAGAACGCACCTAGCGCGCTCTCGCGGGACTAGGCTTCTTGCTCCCGCCGCTTGGCGTCGTCCCAAAACGTATCGAGCTCCGCCTCGGAATAGTCGCGCAGCGTCTTGCCTTCGGCCTGGGCAGCGAGTTCGCAGTGACGAAATCGTGTCGAGAACCGGTTGAGCGCCTTGCGCAACGCGGCCTCGGGATCGAGGCCCTGCTTTCGCCCATAGGACGCCAGTGCAAAGAGGAGATCGCCGAACTCGTGCTCGAGCGCATCGCGATCGCCGCTCTCGGCGGCTTGGTCGAGCTCCCGCAGCTCCTCGTCGACTTTGTCGCGCGGGCCCCCGGCGTCCGGCCAGTCGTAGCCGACCGAACTGGCTTTTTCGCCCACCCGGACTGCGCGAAGGAGCCCGGGGAGCGCCGTCGGCACACCGCTCAGCGCGCCACGCTCTTTCTTCTCTTTGGCCTTGATCGCTTCCCAGCTGTCGACCGCCCCGCGCGCGTCGCTGACTTCGGCGTCCCCGAACACCCATGGATGCCGGCGCACCATCTTCTCGGAGATCGCGTCGACGACACCGTCGATGTCGAACCAACCTTGGCGTTCGGTCAGGGCGCTTTGGAACACGATCTGAAGCAAGAGATCGCCGAGCTCCTCGCGCAGCATCTCTGGGTTCCCGCGATCGATGGCGTCGACCACTTCGTGCGCTTCCTCGATCACGTACTGCCGGAGCGACTCGAGTGTCTGTTCGCGGTCCCAAGGGCAACCGTTCGGGCTCAGCAGCGTCCGCATGAGCTCGACGAGGCGTGGCAATGAATGTCCAGTTTCGCTCACGGCCCGTGGCTTAGCACAGTCTGCGGGGGCCGGCGCGGCCCGAGGGAGGTTGACGGGGACAGGGCGCAGGCGTCATGGTCCGCTCTGGATGGCGTACGCGAAGAGCGCGATCAGCTCCCAACAGATCATCGAAGCCGCGATTCGTGTTCTGGCGCGTCAGGGTTACGCGCGTACCAGTCTGCTCGAGATCGCCAAAGAGGCGGGCATGAGCAAAGGCGCCCTCCACTACCACTACCCGACCAAGGAAGCGCTGATTCATGCGGTGCTCGAAACGGCGTGCAACGTAGTTCAGGAAAGAACACTCGCCGCGTGGACCCCCTCGGACAACCCCTTCGAGGCGCTGCGGGGTTCGCTCGAGGAGCTCTGGGCCATCCGCGCAGAGCGCACCGACGAGGCAATCGTCGTTGCGGACCTGCTCGCGTTGAGCCTCTACGACGAGGCGCTTCGACCAAAGCTCGCCGAGTTCTACCAGCTCGGTGCCCGGCAGATTCGCTCGTACCTGGAAGCCAATCTGCTTTCCCTTGGCCTCGAGCCGCGGGTTTCGCTCGACGTTCTGCCGAGGATCGTGATCGGCATGCTCGATGGGCTGGTGATGCAGGCTTTTGTCGATCCCGATGCCCTGCCGCCCGACGCCGTGGTGGACGCGGTTCAGGCAATCGCCGTTTCGATCTTCGCGCCCAAGGGCGCGACGTGACCAAGCTTGACGCGGTCGTCGCCCAACCGAGTGCGGTGACCTCGCTACAGCGTGCGAGCGACTCCGGTCGCATTGCATCGTCGTACCTGTTCGAAGGCCCTAGTGGTGTCGGCAAGGAGTTGGCGGCGACGTCCTGGGCAACCGACGTGGTCGCGGCCGGGGACGCGCGCGTCGTCGATCGCATCGAGGCGGGGGCACATCCTGACGTACGCGTCTTCAGGCCGAGAGACGAGGGGAAGCGGAACATCCAGGTCGATGTCCTCCGAACCGAGATTCTTCCGCTGGCTCAGTTCGCGCCATTCGAGGCCACGAAGACCTTCTTCATCTTCCCCGAGGCAGACGTCTCGTTTCCTGAGTTTCAAGCCGAGGCCGCGAACGCCCTCCTCAAGACACTCGAGGAGCCCCGCCCCAACGTCCACTTCGTTCTCACCGCAGAGCGACCCGAAGCCCTGCTGCCAACGATCCGTTCGCGCTGCCAACGACTTCGATTCGGCCCTTTGCCAGACGAGGTCCTGCGGCAGATCCTCGAGGCACACGAGGTCGCTCCCGAGGCGATCGCTGCAGCGGTCGCGCTCAGCTCCGGGCGGGCGGACATCGCGCTCGCGCTCGCGCAGGAAGGCTCGGTCGACGAGCTGACCGAACTTGCTTTCTCCGTCGATCTGGCGATCGCACGGTCAGGCCCAGGAACCCTAGTCGACGTCGCGGAGTCACTCGGGCGGCGCGACGATGTCGAGCTTGCGCTTCTGGCCCTTCAGCGCCTTTACGGCGACTTTGCCCTCGTGGGGCTAGGCGTCGACCGCGCACGCCTGGCCTATCCAGACAGAGCAGACGAAGTTCGTAGCCGTGCTGCCGTGGTTGGCCCAACGGCTGCGGCGTCGCGGGTCTCGATGATCCACCAATGTGTCGACGCCATGCGACAGAACGCCAACCGACAGGTGGCCCTCGACGCACTCGTGTTTGGCCTGCGCAACGCACGCTAGTGGCGTCAGCGGGGATTTTGGCTAGTCTCGGGCGCGAGATGGCTCGCCCCTACTACGTCACGACGCCGATCTACTACGTCAATGATCGGCCGCACATCGGTCATGCTTATTCGACCGTGGCCGCGGACGTAGTCTCTCGCTACCAACGGCTTCGAGGGCGGCCCACGTACTTTCTCACCGGCCTCGACGAGCACGGCCTCAAGATCGAGCGTCGCGCGAAAGAAGAGGGGCTCGCTTCGCAAGACTTCGTCGACAGGATGGCCGCGCCGTTTCGAGACGCGTGGGAAGAGCTCGACTGCGCCCACGACGGCTTCATTCGAACCACGTCGCGGGAGCACCGGTCTAGTGTCCGGGCCCTTTGGAGGCTCATGGAGGACAAGGGCGACATCTACCTGGACGACTACGAGGACTGGTACTGCGTGGGCTGCGAGTCGTTCAAGACCGAAAAAGAGCTTCTCGAAGGCAACCTTTGCCCGATTCATAAGACGCCCGTCGAACGGATCAAAGAGCGGAGCTACTTCTTTCGGCTCAGCAAGTACACACAGCCACTGCTCGACTTCTTCGAGGCTCATCCGGACTTCGTGAGGCCCGAGGCTCGCTTCAATGAAGTGAAGTCGTTCGTCAAGGAGGGCCTTCGAGACCTGTCGATCTCGCGGACCAGCTTTCGTTGGGGCGTGCCGGTCCCAGGGGACTCGGAGCACGTCGTCTACGTCTGGCTCGACGCGCTCGACAACTACATCAGCGCACTTGGCGGGCCTGCCGAGGCAGGTGAGGCCCCGCTTTACGACCAGTTCTGGTCGTCAGCAGAGACGATCACGCACATCGTGGGCAAGGACATCCTCCGATTCCACGCGGTGTACTGGCCAGCCTTCTTACTGAGTGCGGGTATCCGCGTGCCGAGTCAGATCTGGGCGCACGGGTGGCTCACGGTCAACGGCGAGAAGATGTCGAAGTCCCTCGGGAACTTCCTGCCGCCAGGCCCCTTGATCGAGGCCTTCGGAGCCGACGTGCTTCGTTACTACTTCATGCGAGAGGTCGGCTTTGGGCAGGATGGTGATTTCAGTCACCGGAACCTGCTCAACCGCTACAACGGAGAGCTCGCCAATGGGCTGGGCAACTTGATGAACCGCATCGTGGCGAGCATCGTCAAGAAGAGCTTCGACGGTCGCGTGCCGCGCGTCGACCTTGCGAAGCTGGAGGCGCCAGACAGCGCGCTGATCCGCAAAGCCGAGGAAAGCGCCAAGGCGGCGGCCACCCACTTCGAAGCTCTGGCGTTTCATCGAGGCCTTGATGCTCTGTGGGAGCTCGTGGCCGCCGCAAACAAGTACGTCGATTCGACCGAACCCTGGAAGCTCGCCAAGCAGGAGGACGACACACGGCTCGGACAAGTCTGCTACACGGTGCTCGAAACGCTGAGGTGGTTGTCGGTCATGCTGTTTCCCGTGATGCCCAACAAGGCCAACGAGTTGCGTGGCCAGCTCGGGATCCCGCCGTTGCTGCCCACCGTGAGTCTCGACCTTTGGCCGAGCGTGTGGGGTGGCTTGGCGCCCGATACCCACACGCAGGCGGGGAGCCCGTTGTTTCCACGGTTCGATGACAAACAAGAGCGTTCGATGCTCGAGCGCCTAGGCGTCGAACAACCTGCCGCAGAGCGCAAACCCAAGAAGGGGGCTGCCGTGAACGAAACCGAAGCGAGCGATACCATCGAGTTCGATGATTTCAGCAAAATCGACCTCCGCATCGGCCTCGTCAAAGAAGCCGAGAAGGTCGAGAAGAGCAAGAAGCTCTTGCGGCTCCAAGTCGACGTCGGTGAGGCAGAGCCGCGACAGATCCTCGCGGGCATCTCCGAGCACTACGATCCAGCCGACCTCGTCGGAGAGCGCGTGGTCGTCGTCGCCAATTTGAAACCGCGCAAGCTCATGGGACTCGAGTCTCAGGGGATGGTGCTGGCCGCAAGCCACGATGGGCGCCTCGCGGTGCTCAGCGTCGACGCCACGATCGAACCTGGAACTCGCGCCAAGTGATTCCGCCGCTCGCCCCCACGTTCGATGCCGCGCTCCGCGACGTCAGCGCGGACGGGGCGCGCTTCAGGATTGCGGCGGCGAACCGACTTCGGGATCCGCCCGAGGAGAGACGCGACGAGGCTGTCACCGGTCTTCGTAAGCTGATGCGCGACCCTGTGGGTCCCGTTCGAGAGGCGGCCTTCGAGGCGGCGGGGGAGCTCGGCGCATCTGAGATGCTCGCGCAGATCGTGCTCGGCTTCGCCGACGAAGACCGTGGCGCGCGGCAGTCGGCCGTGTTGGCAGCCGGTCGCGTGGACCCAGAGCAAGCCGTGCCGTCGATCGAGCGTCTGCTCGAGGACAGGCGACCTGAGATGCGGTTCTCAGCGGTGTGGACGCTCTCGAAGATCGGCGCCGTGGCACCGGAGGCCCTAGTCGCGAGGCTCGACGACGAAGACGACGAAGTGCGCATGGTGGCGCTCGAATGCCTCGCCACTACAGAGGCCCGGGAGTACACCGACCAAGTCGCTCGGTTGCTTGAAGATGGTGCTTGGGGAATTCAGCTCGCGGCAGCATCGACCTTGGCGGCACTCGGCGACTCGCGAGGAACCGGAACTCTGCGGCGTGCGCTCGGGAACGATGCACATGCTTTCGATGCGGCCGTCGCGCTCGGCGATCTCCGCGACCAGGAGTCTCTCGGAACGCTAACCTCGATGGCGCGCAGGCGCTTTGGGTCGCCCATCCTTCGGGCAGCCGCGGCGCGGGCGCTGGTTCGGCTCGGGCAGCCGGAAGGTGTCGCGATCATCCGAAAGATCCTTCGGAGCTGGCGAATCGAGGCGCGGCAGTACGCCGCAGAACTCGTCGGAGAACTCGAGCTGATCGAGCTCCTTCCCGATCTCGAACGAGCGTGGCGGCGAAGCGACCGAAACGCGCAGCCTGCCTACGAGGCAAGCCTCGTGCGTCTTGCGTCAAAGAGCTCCGAGGCCCGGGCGTTGCTTGCTTCGGTCCGCGCGACGGATCACCCTAGGTAGCGATGCTTTTCGATACGCACTGCCATCTCGACGATCCGCGGCTCCACGAGGAACTGGGCGACGTGTTGGCGCGTGCCGCGTCCGCCGGGGTTACGCGCATCACCACCATCGGTTGTGCAAACGACGTGGCTTCGGTGCGCTCGGCGTTGGCGCTTGCATATGCGCATCCAGAGACGATCAGTGCGACGGTGGGGGTTCATCCTCACGATGCCAAGCATCTCGACCGTGCCCTCGAGGATGCGATCATCGACGCGGGCGCCGACGAGGCGGTGGTGGCGATCGGCGAGACCGGCCTCGACTTCCACTACGACCACTCGCCACACGAGGACCAACGGCGCGCGTTCCGGGCCCAAGTTCAGATCGCCAAACAGCTGAAGAAGCCGCTGGTCATCCACACGCGATCCGCGCCTGCCGAGACGCTTCGCATCCTCCGTGAAGAAGGGGCGAGCGAGGTGGGAGGGATCATTCATTGCTTCAGTGAGGACGCCTCGTTCGCCAAAGGCGCCCTCGATCTCGGTTTTGTCTCGTCGTTCAGTGGAATTGTGACGTTCAAGAAGGCGATCGAAGTCCAGGAGGCGGCGCGCCAGCAACCGTCGGACGCCATCCTGATCGAGACCGATGCGCCGTACCTGGCACCGATCCCGAAGCGAGGAAAACGCAATGAACCCGCGTATGTAGCGCATACGGCGGCCTGTATCGCGGGGCTTCGGGGCGAGGATCCGGAAGAGCTGGCGGCGACGACCTATGACAACGCGATGCGGGTCTTTGGGCTCGCCGACTGACCGGCAGGGGCAGGCGCGGTTCGGCCCGCCTTGACTCGGCTCGGCCCCTCACTATCTTTGCGGCCCTTTTTCGGGGGAGAACACCTGTGAATACGAATCCCGGCCTCATCGGCACCAAGCTTGGCAATACGCAAATCTTCCTCGACGACGGGGAGGTTCGGCGCGTCACCGTCATCAAGGCGGGCCCATGTGTCGTCGTGGGGAAGCGCACCCAAGAGAGCGATGGCTACTCGGCCCTTCGTCTAGGGTTCGGCGAGCAGCGTGAGAAGCTGGTCAACAAGCCAGAGGCAGGCGGCTTCAAGAAGGCCGGGGTCGAGGCGACTCGGGTCGTACGGGAGTTCCGCGTCGATGCCGAGCTGCTCGACCGCTTCGAGGTTGGCCAGAAGCTGGGTGCCGCGGACATCTTCCAAGAGGGGCAGTTCGTCGATGTGTCGGCGACGAGCAAGGGTCGTGGCTTCACCGGTGTCATGAAACGCCACAACTTCGCCGGCGCAGGCACGGTGGGCCACGGCACGCACGAGTACAAGCGACACGGCGGATCGATCGGCCAGAACATGACGCCGGGGCGTACGCTCCGCGGTCAGAAAATGGCCGGCCAGTACGGCAACAAGAAGGCGACGATTCTCAACCTCCGAGTGGTACGGGTCCTCGACGAAGAGAACCTGGTGCTCGTCGAGGGGGGCGTCCCGGGGCCGCGAAACGGGGTGGTAACGGTCAAGGGCGCGATCAAGAAGGCGCCGGTTGCACTTCCCGAGCGACCCGTCGCCGAGCCCGAGCCGCAAGAATCGGAGCAAGAGGCCGCAACCGAGGCGGCCGGCGGCGACGAGGCCTAACTGCCTCCGCGTCGGAAGCAAGATCAATACGGGCGCCGCGCGAAGCGCGAGGGGTTTCCGGCGAGGTCGGTCTACAAGCTCGAAGAGATTGACCGACGCACGAAGCTCCTCAAGAAAGGCCATCGCGTGCTCGACCTGGGTGCCAGCCCTGGGTCCTGGAGCCTCTACGC
>JBCCEK010000035.1:0-26994 GCA_039030295.1 Myxococcota bacterium
GCCAAGGCGTTGATGCAACGACGAAGCCACCGCCGACTGAGCATCGATGTAGAGCACTGCCACTTTGGGCCCCGGAATCGACAAGCGGTGCTCCGCGCCCGCTCGAACCATCGCGCCTGGAACACCTGAAAACTCGGGTCCGCCGGGCGCCCCGATGTCGATGCCCAACGCATCGAGCGCCACACTGAGCTCCGTCGCATGATGGGCGTGGGTGTCGGTCTCGGAACGGTTCCCCACGAAAAGCGCGCGGTCCCGCCATACGAACGCGGCGCTCTGCCGCGCCAAGCTTGCGTCTTCACCGCTCACGTCGTCAGCTTATCGCAATGGCGTTCGATTGTGGGCGTCCTCGCAATTTGCATCGGGTCGGCCGATCCTCGATCTTGGCGGGTGGGGAAATCGGGGTGTTCAGATGACGGATCCGGAGAAGGTTCGAGCAAGGTGCGAGGCCCACGACATGGCCTACGACCCGGCAGTGCACTCCGGATGCATCGTTTGCCGTCGCGAGGAAGCCGAGGGCTTGGAAGAACAGGATCCAGGGAAACCTCGCTGGCCCATCGTCGTCGCGATCACCTTTGTTACGATCGCGGCCTCCGGCATAGCGATTGGCGTTTTCGGATACCAGAAGCACCAACAGACCCTCGAAGCGGACGGACCTACAGAACCCGTCGTCGGAGCCATCGGAGGTACGTTGCCCGAAGACGAAGGCTACTCCGTGATGCTTGGACGAGAAGGCGTCAACGATGCCGGAAGTCCCAAGGACCTGCCGGACAAGCTTGCGCTCCTCAACCTGCTCCGCAAGAAGCGCTACCGCCTACTCAACACGAGCATCGAAGGACTCCAAGACGAGGCGGACGCCGACCTTCGAAAGGAGCATTGGCCGAGTACGGCGCTAGAAGCGTTCGCATCGCCGGACCGGCGGCTTGGTCAGCGCCTCGACGCATGGGTGAGGGCCACGCCCGGATCGTTTGCGCCGCATCTTGCACGCGCGAAGCACCGGATCGGTCTTGCGTTCCACTACCGGGGTGGGAAGTGGGCTCATCTGCCGTCCAAGAAGCGCATGGCCAAGATGGCGAAGCTTCTCGGCCGCGCGGAAACCGACATCAAGCGCGCGTTGTCGAAGCGCCCGAATCTTCCTGGCGCGGCGTCAATGAGACTTTGGATCGCGGCCGGCGTAGGGGCCGATCTCGCGACGAGAGACGCGATCCTGGAGCAGGCGCTCGAAGAGTGTCCGTACTGCTACGGCGTGCGCGCGGACTACATCGTCAGCGTCAGCCCACGGTGGGGGGGAACGTACGAACTGATGCAGGAGAAGGCGGAGCGGTGGCAGTTCGTCAAACACAACCCGGGACTTGCCCGCCTGCTGAGTCTCACTGACTACGAACGCTGCGTCCGGTTGCTGCTCGCCGAGGAGTACGAAGAGGCCGTGGGAATGTGTGCGCGCTCCCTCGATACAGGTCCGATCGCTGGGGCCTACCTGAGCCAAGCCAAGGCGCTCGCCCTTCTCGAACGATACGACGAAGCCGTCGAGGCCTACACGCGGGCGCTCGAGATCGCGCCACAGAGCCTCGAGGGCCTCGAGGGTCGCGGCGCCGTGCTCCTCAGACTCGAACGCTACGACCAAGCCGCCAAAGACCTGGCGCTCGTCCTGCGACTCGATCCCACGAACCGCAGCGCAGAGAACAACCTCGACCACATCCTGAAGAAGTTGGTCTTGATGGCGTACTACCAAGCCGAGGCCGGCGAAGTGGATGCCGCGATCGCCAACTTTGATCGCGTGCTCGACATGCACCCTCGCTACGCTGACGCGTTTGCCTACCGAGGCTACGCGTACCTCAAGAAAGACGACGTCGTGCAAGCGGAGAAAGACCTTCTCACCGCGATCAAGCTCGACCCAAGGAACCTTCAAGCCTACCGGGGTCTCGATGCGACGCTGTTTCGGCAGAAACGGCTCGACGAGATCATCGCGCACTGGAACCGCTACCTGAAACGAAAGCCGAAGGACGCCGAGGCGCTTCTCGAGCGGAGCGGGACGTACTACCACAAGGGCGAGATGGAGCTTGCACTGCGCGACGTACGAGCCGCGTGCAAGCTCGGCAACGAGGACGCCTGCGCGACGCAGCGCCGCTTCGCGCCCTCGCGGTAGGAGCTGGCTCACGCGAACGCGGGCAGGACGCGCTCGCCGAACAACCGCATGGACGACTCGACCACGGGGGTGTCTGGCTTCCCGAAGTTCATCAGACATGCGAGGTGCCCGATGCCGAGGGCGCGGTAGCGCTCGATCTGTTCGACGCACTCACTCGGTTCGCCGATGATGAAGTGCGCGCGGGCGGTTTCTTCGAACGCGCGTTCCTTGGACCCAAGCTTCGCGATATCGTCGTGGCCCCAGCGGTCGTAGAACGAGAGAAAGCGATCACTGAACCATGCGACGGCTTGATCGCGTTTCGAACGGCTGTCGACGACGTGAACCACCCGATTGACCGCCAAAGGCTGCTTGTCGGCGAGCACTTGACCAGTGTCGGCAACCGCGGCTTGGTACACGGGAATCCGGTCCTCGACCTCGGCGAAGGTCGAGCCGGCGCTCAGAATGTACCCATCTCCCAGTCGCGCCGCGCGCCGAATCGGTTTGTCGGCGAGGGCGCCGACATAGATCGGCGGGGGCTTCTGGATCGGCGGCGGGAACAACGAGTAGCCGTCGAGCTCGTATGAGGTCCCGGCGAGGGTCACCTCGTCCTCGGTCCAGACCGCACGGATCAACGACAGCCCCTCTTCCATTCGGGTGCCTCGTTCGCGAAGCGAGACACCGAACGCGGCAAACTCGTCTTTCGCATATCCGGCCGCCACGCCGAGGCTGAGCCGACCGGAGCTCAGGACGTCGAGCATGGCCCCCTGCTCCGCGACTCGGAGCGGATGCCACTCGGGAAGAAGCAGCATGTTGGTCCCGAGTCGGATCCGCTCGGTGTGCGGGGCGATCACGGCGAGGGCCATGAGCGGATCGGGGTACATCATCGCCTGCGAGTGATGCTCATGCGTCCACAGGGTGTGGAAGCCGAGTGCCTCGGCGAGCTTGCACTGCGCGATCATCGCGTCGTAGCGAGGCTCCGACTGAATCGGGGAAAACCCGAACTCCATGGGCCCACCGTAGCGCAGGGGTCAGGTCCCCACCATGCATCATCGTCGACAAGGGCCGCGAATCGGCGCAGTCGCGAGCGCCGTGGTCACGGTATCGCGCGGCCCGGTTCGTCAAGGGTGCACACTGCGCCGTCTTCCGTCATAAGGAGGGGCGTGAAGAGGCGGAGCCTGAGGTAGGTGGGGGATTTTCTCGAGAAGCTGGCCCGGTTCCAGACGCGTCGACCCTACGCGATCCTGTTGATTGCAGCCCTGGTGTCGTTGGTTTCGGTCTTCTTCGCGAGGAACCTCGGACTCGACAGCCGCTTCATCGCCCTCCTTCCGGAGAGTCGTCCGAGCGTCCAGGACCTCGAGCGAGTCAGTGACCGAGTCCGCGGGCTTTCGGCGCTTACGGTCGCCGTCCAGTCGCCCTCGAAAGACGAGGCGGCGATGCGAAAGTTCATCGAAGACCTCGCCAAGGAGCTCGCGTCGATGCCACCCGAGCAGATCGGCATCGTCGACTGGAACGTGGGGGCCTACGACGACTTCGTTCGGGATAACAAGCACCTCTATGCCCCTCTCGACCTGCTCGAACGTTTGCGAGACGCTCTCGAAGACCGCCTCGACAGGGAACGACTCAAGCACAACCCGCTTTGGGTCGACCTTTACGATGAAGACGAACGAGAAAGCGTGGAAGACATCCTCGACGAGCTCGAGGCCGAGAGCGAAAAGGGCGAAGAGACCGCCGAGAAGTTCCCGGACGGCTTCTACCAGCACGCCGACGGTGACCTGATCGCGATGTTCATTCGCTCGGAGGTCGGGAGCGATGCGAATGCCCCGGGGCGCGTCATCGAACGCGTTCAGTCGAAGATCGACGGACTCGACCCGGCATCGTACTCATCGGATTTGCAGATCACGCTCTCAGGCGACGTGATCATCGCAAAGGAAGAACAGCAAGCGATCGCGCGGGAGCTGGTCCTCGCGACGACGCTGACCGTGGGCACGGTCTTGGTGCTCATCGTGTTGTTCTTCGGCAGGCCGCGTGCGGTAGTCCTGCTCGGAACGGGTTTGATCCCGGCAGTCTTGGCGAGCTTCGCGGTCGCCGACCTGACGGTGGACTCGCTCAATGCGTCTACGGCGTTCCTGGGAAGCATCATCATCGGCAACGGGGTGAACCCCAACATCATATGGCTCTCCCGCTACTTCGAAGAGCGCCGCGGCGGGTCGGAGGTCGAACGCGCGGTGATCGACGCCCACCGCAACACATGGCTCGCCACCCTGATCGCGTCGGGAGCCGCGGCCCTGGCCTATGGTTCACTGCTGATCACCGATTTCCGGGGCTTCCGCGACTTCGGCGTCATCGGCGGGGTCGGGATGGTGTTCTGTTGGGTGTCGGCCATCACGGTCCTTCCAGCGGCGGTCGCGGCGTACGAACGCTTTCGTCCGTTCCCGGTGGGAAAGACGAAGAAACGACAGTGGGGCCGATACGCGGATGTCTTCGCCGCCGCCGCCGAACGCTTTCCGCGGGGCATCGTCGTTCTCTCGCTCGGACTCTCGGCGTTGTCGGTCGCCTTGGTGACATACGCGATCATCGAAGACCCCTTCGAGTACGACTTTCGCAACCTTCGCTCGGTCCGAGAAGAGGGGGACTCCGAGGCGCGACTGGTCCAGTGGCGCGTGAACAAAATCCTCAAGTCGCACGAGCAAGGTCGGGGAATCGCGGTGCTCGTCGACAGTACCGAAGACGTTCCCGTCATCGAGGCTCAACTCGAGGCAATGCCTCCGACGGTTCACGGCGGCTATCACTCGCTGATCGAATTCCTTCCGGAGGACGCCGACGACAAAGTGCCGCTTCTTGCCGACATCCGAGAGTTGAGCCTCGACATCCGGGAGCACGTCGACGACGAAGAAACGCTCCAGAAGATCGCGGACAACATTCCTCCGGAACGAGTCGTCGTTCCTACCCTGGACGACTTGCCTGACGAGGTCGCGCTGCGCTTCGCAGAGAAGGACGGCACCCGCGGACGGATCATGATGGTCCAAGAGTCCGATCAGTTCTCGACGTGGGACGGTCGTTACCTCGTGAACTGGGCCGGCGCCCTCAGAACGCTGAAGATGACCAATGGCGAGCGCCCGCCTCTCGCAGGGCGAGCACCGGTCTTCGCCGACATGATCAGCGCCGTCTACGACGACATGCCCCGCGCCATCGCGGCGGCGTTCCTGGCGACTGTCTTGCTTGTGCTCGTCTCCTTTCGACGCCGCCGCGACAGCTTACTCTCGATCATGGCGCTACTGATGGGCATCGTCTGGATGGCGGGTACCATGGCGGCACTCGGGATGAAGCTGAACTTCCTCAATTTCGTCGCGTTCCCGATCACGTTCGGAAACGGCGTCGACTACTCGATCAACGTCATGCGGAGGTACCGGCTCGAGGAGGAAGCCGGCAACGACAAACCCGTCACGTCTGCGGTTCGACGCTCGGGCGGTGCCGTAGTCTTGTGCTCGCTGACCACGATCGTGGGCTACACGTCACTCTACGTCAGCGCCAACCAGGCGATGAACTCGTTTGGCCTCGCGATGGCGATCAGCGAGGTCACATGCCTGTTCGCGGCGGTCCTCACGATGCCGGCGGTCATGATCTTGCTTGCGAGGAGGCAAGCGAAGTCGTGAATGCGCGCGTCGAAGGTCCGCCGTGGCGCATTCTCTTCAGCTACGAGAACCTTCTCCCGAGTGACGCGGCCGACGCGGAGGTCGTGTTGAACACGGCGGGCGCGTTGGCCGGCCGTGGGCACGAAGCCATGGTCTCGGTGCCGAAGCCGTCGGATGCGTCGGGCGATTTCGAGCGGGACGTTCTCCGCTACTACGGCATCCGTACCCCGCTCCAGATCGACGCATCCAAGAGCTTCACCAAGAACATCGCAGCCCAGCACGCCTATCATGCGCTCCGCTTCCCGGAGCACCCGTGGTTTCGCAGCGCCGACTTCGTCTACGTACGAAACCCGGTCGTCGTGATGAGCGCGCTTCGCGCCGGGCAACGCGTGCTGATGGACCACTATCGGCCTTGGGGAGACCAGTTTCCGCCCCTGCAACCGATCTTCCGCCGCTTCATGTCGCACCCGAGGTTCCTCGGGCTCGTCGTGCACTCGGACTACTCGCGCCAATCCTATCGAAGGCTCGGAGTCCCGGACGAGAAGCTCCGAGTGGTCCACAACGGCTTCGACCCAGGGCGAATCGAGCCCGTCCTGACCAAGCAAGAAGCGCGCGCGGAGCTCGATCTTCCGCCGGAACGCCGGATCGTCACCTACGCCGGACGCATCAACGAGAAGAAGGGCCTCGAGATGATCCTGGAGCTGGCCAGTCGGATGCCCGACGTCCTCTTCATGCTGGTGGGCTCCACTGGCCGAGGCCCGATCGAGATCGCAGCGGAAGCGCTTGGCAACGTGAAGGTCGCGCCGTGGCAAACGGCCTCGTCGATCGCGCCGTACCTCTACGCGTCCGACGTACTCACCATCCCCCCGTCGTCGACGCCACTCGAGAAGGTGGGCAACACGGTATTACCACTCAAGTTGTTCTTGTACCTGGCCTCCGGCAGGGCCTTGTTTGCGGGAGCGACGCCCGACACCGCAGAGATCCTGCACGACGATGTGAACGCCTGCCTGGTGACGCCAGGGGACACGGATGAAGCACAGGGTCAACTCCGTGCACTCCTCGAGGACGAGGAACGACTGACTCGACTGGGCGCCGCCAGCCGTAAGCAGGCAGAAGCGCTCACGTGGGATAGCCGAGCAGAGAAGATCGAGGCGTTCGCGCGGGAGTGCCTTTCGCGCGATCCGGCCTCGACCACCGCAGGGCCTTGGTCGCCGTCCGAGTGCGCCCGTGACTCGGCCAGGTGGTTCGCTCAGGGCATTGCGAAGGGCAAGTGGATCTACCGATAGTCTCTCGTCGTCCCTTGGCCTGCACGAACGAGGTCCCGATGGCTGAGCGCACCCTGGGCACCGTCTAAAACGTACGAATCGCCATGTAGACGGCGACCCCGAAGAGCAACCCGACATAGATCCACTTGAGGACGACCTCGGACGCGCGGGTGGCCGCGCTCGCGCCTCGGGGTGCCATGAACATCAAAATCGGGGTCATGACCAAAAAGGCAACGCCGTCGACATAGCCCAACGAAAACGGCGCACGCCCGGTGGCGCCGGCACCGTGAACGATGGCGCCGATGGCCCCACCGAAGGTGATGACGAGGCCGGTCGCCGCGGAAACCGCGATCGCCTTGCGGATCGGATAGTGAAAGAAGCGAAGATAGGGGACCGTCAACGTGCCTCCGCCAAGCCCGAGCCACACTGACAGGTTCGCGATGACCGTCCCACCGATGGCCTTGGCGGTCGTGGGGGGGCCACCTTCGGTTCCGGTCTCCGACGCGCTCTGGAGCGCGACGTACAATGCGGTGACGAACAAATAGACGGTGAAAATGATCTTCAGGTCTCGCGTTCGAAGAAGCTCGATCGTCAGGGCGCCCCCCAAGGTGCCGAGCGCAACCCACGGCAGCCAGCCACGCAGAAACCCCACCTCCAGGTTCCCAAGCGAGTGGTGTTTCCTGGTCGACGCGATCGAGGCAGGTACGCCAAGCGCGAGACAGGTCCCCACGGCCGAATGCATGACGACCGCCTCACTGACCCCGAACCGGGGGAACACCGTGAGGAAAAGGGGTACCAAGATGGCGCCACCGCTGATCCCGAAAAGCCCACTTGCAAAACCCACCACGATGGCGGCGGTCGCGAACACGGCGACTTGTGGAATGAGCGCTTCGGTCACCGCGAGAGCCTAACATCGAAGCGCCGGCGGCGAATACAAGGACTCGCGCAGGGCGAGCTACAGATCGAAGTCGCCGTATTCGAGGATCTCGCTGACTCGGTAGAGAAAACCGTTTGCGTGAACGCCGTCGACCACGCGGTGGTCGTACGTGAGCGCCATGTGCATCACCGGATGGATCGCCATGAGATCTTCGCCTTCGTGCTCGATCACCACGACGCGCTTCTTGATCGTCCCGAGCCGCAAGATGCCCACGTTGGGTTGCGAGATGATGGCCCCGCCGACGAGGTTCCCGCGCCGCCCGGGGTTCGAGACGGTAAACGTCTTTCCGGATAGATCGTCGGGCTTGAGGTTGCCGGATCGGGCGCGTTCCGCGAGATCGGCCACGGCGCGCGCGATTCCACGAATCGTGAGATCGTCGGCGTTGCGGACCACCGGAACGACGAGGCCTTGGTCAGTGTCGACCGCGACCCCGATGTTGACCTCGGCGAGCTTCACGTAGGCGTCATCGAGGACGCGCGCGTTCAGGTCAGGCATCTCCCGGAGCGCGCGCGCGGTCGCCGCGATCGCGAAGGCGAGATACGTAAGACCGATCCCTTCCTTCTTGTAGTGCCCCTTGTGTTGGTCTCGTAGCACTGCGGTTCGATGGAGGTCGCACTCGGCAAACGTGACCACATCGGGTGCGGTCTGCTTCGAGAACACCATGTGGTCCGCGATGATTCGCCGGCGGCGCGTGAACGGCACGAGTTCGTCCCCGTCCTTGGGTATGTACGGGGGAAGCTTGAAGGCGCCTCCTGGGCCGGTGCCGCGCTTGGCCGGGGGCGCCACTCTCGGGGCCGGCGCCGACGCGAGAGCCTCTGGCGGAGGAGGCGGCGGGGTCGCCATGCGCTCAGGCGCCGAAGGCGCACCAGCCGCAGCCATGACATCGTCTTGAAGAATGCGACCGGCGTCTCCGGATCCCTGCACGGTGCCAAGGTCGACGTCCTTTTCCCGAGCAAGCTTGCGCACGGACGGGGAAGTCGGCGCGGCGGGTGCTTCGGGCGCGGTCGGCGCAGCCGCGGCCGGGGCCGAGGCCGCTGGAGCTGCTGCGGCCGTAGCGTTCTCGTCGATCTCGCAGATCGGATCTCCCACGGCGATGACGTCGTCTTCGGCGGCCAGGAGCTTCGTGATCACCCCTGAAGTCGGGGACGGCAGCTCACTATCGGCCTTATCGGTGAGAATCTCGACGATCGGCTGATCCTTCTCCACCGAATCACCGACGGAAACGAGCCACTTGCCGATGGTTCCTTCGACGACGCTTTCCCCGAGCTGGGGCATCGTGACTTTCTGGGTCATGCGGTGCCGAAGATACTCCAAAAAACGGGACTGGGTAGGGACTTGCCGTACGGCGCGTGTCGTAGGAGCCTTCCCCCCATGGCGGAGGGCGACGGGGACCCCATTCGGCGGGGAGATCGTGGTTTCTTGGTGAGGCTCGTGGGCGGGGGTCTGGCGGTGATCGTCCTTGCGATCCTCCTGCTCAATGTCCTCGACAGCTCGAACCTCGGGGGCTGTGCGTCACGCGGATTCGATCAAGTCACCGAAACGCCGCCTTCCCACTAGCGAAAGGCCCTCGGGTCGGAGTACAGTCCGGCGATGCTGGAAGAGCTAAGTCGCGAGGACCGGCTTCAACTCATGCGATTCATCTGCTCGTTCGCGTGGGCAGACCTCGAGATTCGTCCACAAGAGCGCGACTTCGTGGTCAAGATGGTGGCCCGGCTCGAGCTCACCGAAGACGAGACGGCGCAGGTGGCCCAGTGGCTAGAGGTTCCACCACGCGCCGATGATCTCGATCCGGAAGACATTCCTCGCGAGCATCGCCAGCTGTTTCTAGACGCCGCCAAGGCGATGATCATGTCGGACGGCAGCATCGAAGACATCGAGGCCGAGAACCTGATCATCCTCGACGCGCTGCTTCGATAAATAGGCTTCACGCCATCACGACTTGGAGATGTGACCATGGATCCAGACAAGTTGATCGCACCCGTGCTTGAGTACGGACCGAAGGTGATCGGTGTGCTCGTCGCGCTGATCATCGCGCTGATCATCGCCGGTTGGGCAGAGCGTGTGGTTCGCGGTGCTCTCGAGAAGCGAGAATTCGACGCCACGCTGACCCGGTTCTTCGCAAAGCTAGCTCGGTACCTCATCCTGATCGGTGCGGTTCTCGGCTGCCTGGGTGTCTTCGGTATCCAGACGGCGAGCTTCGCGGCGGTGCTCGCGGCGGCAGGCTTCGCGATTGGCCTCGCGTTTCAAGGCACGCTCGGCAATTTCGCCGCCGGCGTGATGCTTCTCGTGTTCCGGCCCTTCAAGGTGGGCGACTTCGTCGAAGTCAACGGCGAGAGCGGAACCTGCGAGCACATCGACCTGTTCACATGCGAGTTTCGGGCGCTGGACAATCGTCGCTTGATCATCCCGAACGGCTCCGTCTTTGGTAGCACGATCACCAACTACACGGGCTACGAGACGCGCCGTGTCGACATCGCCGTTGGGGCGGAATACTCGGCCGACATCGACGCCACCCGAGCCGCGCTCGAAAAGGCCGTCGGCAAGATCGAAGGGCGGATCGACGATCCACCCGCGCAGATCTTCTTGAAAGGGCTCGGCGACTCGTCGGTCGACTGGCAGGTTCGCGTGTGGTGCAAGACTCCCGATTACTGGGACGTCTGGCAGTCAGCGACCCGCGCCACGAAGATGGCGCTGGACGAAGCCGGAATCGGCATCCCGTTCCCGCAGCAAGACGTCCACCTGGACGAGTCGGTCGTCAAAGCACTCTCGAACTGACCAAGACGCCGGGTTACTTCGCACGGCCACGTGGTTCATCGCTGCGGTTCGGGCGCGGTCGTGTCAGACTGTCTCTGTGAGGGCTGCCGCGATCGCTTGGATCTGTGTGTCGTTCGCTGCCAGTGCGGGGGCGCAGGTCGATACGGGTGCGGAGGACCTCTCGGGTCCGGACGAAGAAGCCATCGGCGAGGTGCCGATGGGCTCGCAAGAGGTTCCTCGAAACAAGACGACCGCTGAGCGTTTGTCGTCGCCTGTCCCAACGACCGAGGGGGTACCGTGGAGCTTTCCCTTCTTCTGGAACCAGACGGTGACCGTGCGGAGTTTCAACCAGAACTCTCAGCTCACGTACAGCCCGAACTACACCTGGTGGTTCACGGCCGCGCCACGGTGGCTCTTCAGCCCTCAACACTCGATCGGTGCGACCCAAACCGTCAGCATCGAGTGGACCGACTCTGCCGACGTGGAGTTCAACCGGCTGGGGTTCGCGAGCCGCGAAGCGCTCTGGGAAGACCTCCGAATCGACTACCTCTACTCGGTGCCCGTTCGCCCTGCCGGCTTCATGTTCTTCGTCGCGGCTGACCTTCGTTTTCCGACCTCGAAGTTCAGCCGCTCCCGTGACCGCTACATCTCGCCCGGGATCCGTTTCACCGCCGTCCGCCCCTTCAGTGTCTTGCAGGGGATGCAGCTCGGCATCACGACGGCCTTTTGGGGATGGTTCGCGGGCTCCAACGTGGTGCTTGCTCCCGACGCGATTCAGCCATGCCGGATCGCTCCCGGCCCCGGAGGGATCGCAACGACCGACACGTGCGGTGGCGCCACGGCATCGATCAAACACACGACCCGGTTGACCGGGTTCTGGACCTTCGTCCCGGTCGACCGTCTCGCCCTCGCGCTTTCGTACACCGCTCTTTGGGCGCGCGTGAACGACCTCGCCCTCGGCTGCATCGAAACTGCAACGGGCGAGTTCTGCGTCGACGATCAAACCGACAACCCGCGATGGCGAACATTCTCGAACTTCCGCGTGAGCATCGGCTACGACATCAAGCGCTGGTTCACCCTCGCGCTGAGCTACGACGTGTGGGCCCAGTACCCGGATTCCGACGGGAGCCTCGAGAACCCGTTCTTCAACGAGAACAGCCGCGTCATCATCACGCTCACTTTTCGCGCCGACGGTCTTTACGCGAGCGTCAGAGACAAGCGCGTCGAAGGGAGAGCGTCACGCGCAGGGGTCGAGCAGTTCTGAGACGGCCGGCCGTGCGGCGGCGAGGCTCGCGCCTAGGCTCACCACGCTCATCGGGTCGAGGTCGAATCGGGGGCGTTTGCCAAAGTACGATTCCACGTAAGCCCGCAAGCCCGGAAGCCGTGTGCTCCCGCCTGCCAGGAAGACGGCGTCGATGTCGCGCGCCTTGATGCTGGCATCCGACAAGACCTCGTCGCAAATCACGAACGTTCGTCGGACCAGATCGAGGGTCAGCTGTTGCACCTCGTCGCGGGTAATCTGAATGACCCCGCAACTCGCGGGCGCGGCCGGGTCGACGCTTGGGATGGCGATGGCGGCTTCCTCGGTTTCGGACAACTCACACTTGGCGAGCTCGCTCGCGAGCACGAGTCGATCGAAGGTGACCGCATCGTTGGTGAGGTCCCACGAATCGCGGGTCAGGGTTCGGTCGGCGACGTGGATCGCGATGGTGCGGTCGACGTCGTCACCCCCGAGGTACGGATCCCCACCGTGCCCCACGACCCGAAACGGATACCTACTGCAATCGACGACCGCGGCGTCGAAGGTGCCTCCGCCAAGGTCGTAGACGAACGCGTACTTCAGGCTGCTGCGACTCAGATAGGCCAGCGCGGTCGCGATCGGCTCCTCGACGGCACGGACGGTCGCAAAACGAGCGCGACCGACTGCCTCGGAGGTCGCGTCGCGACGACCCTTCTCGAACCCGACGGGCACGGTCACAACTGCGTGCACGTCGTGGGTCTGGCTGCGAGTGCGCTCGCAAAGCTCAGTGACGACCTTGCCCCCCACATCGATTGGGCTCACGAGCCCGGCGCGCGTCCGAAAGACGACCCCGCCGTCTGATGTCTCGAGGAGATCGTAGGGGTAGTGTTCGCGGTACTGCGCGGTACTTGAAGAGTGCCAGCGCGCGCCGATGATGCGCTTGGCGGAGAGCAGTGTGTTCTTCGGGTCCATCGCACGCCGGCGCCGGGCCGGGGCCCCGACGACCGACTTGCCGTTCGGCAAGAAGGCCACCGCGGAGGGCATCACGACGCCTCCGCCCTCGATCTGAAGGGCCTCGAAATTGCGAGCGATCACGGTATTGGTGGTCCCGAGATCGATCCCAACGGTCTGCTGCCTGCGGGTTGGCATGAAGTGAGATCGTGATGAGGGGGCGACGTTGTCGGCAGCCGTGAGCGCTGGCCTCACGGAAACAAGCAAGCTACGTGATTCGGACGCCTGCTGCCACACTGTGGCCGGCCGGCTGGACCGTGGGGGGGTCGTACCCTACAGTGAAACACGTTCTAGTTGGAGATGCCAACGGATGTCTGCGGAGTTCCATAAGCTTTCAGTAGCTGGAATTATTCAAGAAACACACGATACGCGGTCTTTCGTCCTCGATGTTCCCGAGGCGTTGCGAAGCGAATTCGACTACTCGTCAGGTCAGTTTCTGACCTTCGAAGTGCCTTGGAACGGCATGTCGCTTCGCCGGTGCTACTCGCTGTCGAGCGCGCCCACCATCGATCCGTGGCCCAAAGTCACCGTCAAGCGAGTCGAAGAAGGTCGGGTTTCAAACTGGTTCAACGACGAACTCTCGGTGGGCGACACGATCGGCGTGCAGCGGCCCGAGGGACGCTTCGTCCTTCGGAGCGACCAAGGAGACCGAGGTGTGTTTCTGTTCGGCGGCGGCAGCGGGATCACACCGGTGATTTCCATCCTGAAGACCGCCCTCCGCCACACGGCGCGCAAGGTCAAGCTGGTGTACGCCAATCGCGACCCGCGATCCGTCATCTTCGACGATGAGCTAGCCCTTTGGTTGGCCGAGTTCCCCGACCGACTCGAGATCGTCCACCATCTCGATTCGACAAGTGGCTTCATGACGGTCGACGACGTCAAGGTGCATCTGCGCGGGTGGGAGCAAGCCGAGTACTTCGTCTGCGGCCCCACGGGATACATGGACACGGTGGAAGCAGCCTTCAAAGCCGGCGGCATCGATTTGGAGCAAACCAAGTTCGAGCGGTTCATCTCCCCCGTCGACCCCGATCGCCGGGACGAAACCGCAGAATCCGTTCCGGCCCAGCTCGACGGAGAAGTTCCAGCTTCGTTCGGGATTACCCTCGAAGGACAGCATCACGAGGTTCCGTACGAAGCGGGATCCACCCTTCTCGAGGCCGCGGTGAAAGCCGGCCACCGCCCGCCATCCTCCTGCGAAGACGGGTACTGCGGGTGCTGCATGGCACTTCTCCGGAGCGGGGACGTCACGATGGCCACCCACGATGCGCTCGAACCAAGCGACATCGAACGCGGTTGGGTGTTGGCTTGTCAGGCCCGCCCTTCGAGCCAGGCACAACTCGAAATCGACTTCGACGCGCAATACTGAGGGTGTTTTACGGTCCGTCGCGGTCGGGCCAGTCCCAGAACGACCTCTTGCCACGAGTCCATTCCGGGCCGTGTCCCCAGTTGTTGCGAGTGCGCTTATCGCGATGGGCCGGGTCGTGTTCTTTCATCGCGGCCTCGTACTCCTGAAACTGCTGCACGCCGAGCTTCTCGGCCCAGTAGTCTTCTTCCATCGACCACTTCTTGTTGCCCGCGTACTGAAGCACGGTGATACCTGGGAAATCGAGGGTGCCCGTACCGCTCGGGTGGTCGCGACGGTTGATCATGCGGAAGACGACGCGCCCGCTCGGGTCGGCTTCGTGCCAGTCGTAGACCCCATAGATCTCCCCATACTGCTCCATGAGCGGGACGATCCAACCGCGCACCGTCTCACGACCCCGCATCGTTCCGAGGACGCGTTCGTAGTACACTACATCTTCGGTGAAGAGGTCCGCCCAGGCGTTCCAGTCTTCGCGGATCATCCCGGTCTGCCAGAAGTTGCGGAATGCGTCTTCGACTTCGTCGAGGTCGAAGGGCATCACTCGGCGGCTTGTTCGGAGTCGGGCCACGAGTAGAACTGCGTGCACCAACGCCGAAAAATGCCGATCGGGCCGTCCCCGTCGCACAGCAGCGGCTTCTCGTACTGGATCTTGTTTTCCCAGATGGGAATGTCTTGCTCGAGTTGACGCTTCAGCTCCGCGATGAACGCGGCTCCAACGCCACGCGTCGTGTCAGCACCGCCGACCTTCTTGATGCTGAAGTTGAATCGCAGGTGAACGTTGTCCTCGTCGATCGGGGTGGTCGTCGCGACGTTCAGGGTCTCGACCAGCCCTTTGAAACGAACCACGGACAGGCCGAACCCGTAGTTCAGGCTCTCGATGGTACCTTCGACATCGCCTCTAGGCGTGGACATCCCCGCTCCAGAGAAGACCCGGAGCTTGTGGCCATCGACGGTCGCTTCGGACTGCGGCATGTTGGTACATCCGTGCAAGTAGTGGAAGTGCGCCGAGTCGACGGCGTTCTCGGCCATCTCTTGGTTGCGAGTGCGGATCTTCCACTCGCGCAGCTCAAAGTCGGTCCATGCGTCGGTCTCGAGCTCCGGGATCCTCTCCGGAATGTCGAACTGGGGCGGCTTCCCCTCGGCGTGGTGCCAGCACATCACCAACCCTGCGAGCTCCTGGATGTGCCACGGCGCGAGGCTTGCCTTGCGGGGTACATGCTTCGCATAGGGCACGGCCGTGCAACGCCCGTTGGTCCCGAACTGCCACGCGTGGAACGGACACTCGATGCTCTCACCTTTGACCTTGCCGCCGTGCCCCAGGTGGGCCCCGAGATGCGGACAGAACGCGTCGAGGACAGAGAGCTCGCCCGCTTCAGAGCGCCAGATCACGAGGTCCTTTCCGAAGTAACGAAGAGGTTTGGCCTCGCCGGGCTTTACTTCGTCCGAGCTGGCGATCTGGAACCAGCCGTTGGGAATCGGCGGTGTGAAATAGCGTTCACGGTCTTCCATGATACGTCCAAAATAGAACGTGTTTCACTTTTTTCAAGTGGAAATCCACGGGCCCTAGGCCACCGAACGCACCAACACGAGCGCACCCGGATATTCGTCATTTACGTAGTGGTATCGGTCAGTTTCGGCCGGGCTTGGAAACGAATAGGCGGCCGCGGAGGTCGGACATCGGCGGCTGTCGGCAATGATCGCGTCGGCCGCCGCCGCGCGCTTCTCGGGCGCGAGACCCGCGTCCATCACTGGGGTCACGAAGACGACCCCAACCGGGTGCTCGGCCGGCGCGGCGGCCTCTTGGGCGCGAGTGGCAGCTCGGTCGAGCGCGTTGAGCGCGTCGGCCTCGAAACCCGTGCCGCCGATCGGGGAGGTTTGATCGGTGCAAACGACGTAACGACAACCCTGGAGCTCGACCCGGAGGGTCCCGTCGTCTTGAAAAGCGAGGCGGTCCTCGGACGGCGAGGAGAGCGCGAACGATCGGGCCCGGTCCGCGGCGGCGACCAACGTGGCCCGTGTCGAGACGGGGTCTTCCCAGCAGGTCGCCGAGGCGTCGGAAGGCCGGTTGAACGAGGTCAGCCCCACGACCCACTCGTCCAGCAGACGGGTCCATCCGACGAGTGTGGGCGAACAGCGCAGGCCATGCATCGCAGATCGCGGCATAGCGCATCTCAGGAGCCCCAGCACCTCGAGAACGCGTGGCTGCGCGCGAGGAAGCCCGGTGCTAGCGTGGCCGCTCTCGGAGGCAAGCATGGCAACGATCGGCGTAGGGGCGAGCGCCCCAGACTTCACGAAGACGACGCAACACGGAGAGTCGATCTCGCTCTCTGGGTTTCGGGGCGACAAGAACGTCGTGCTCTACTTCTACCCGAAAGACGAAACCCCTGGATGCACAGCCGAGGCCTGCTCCTTTCGAGATCACTTCGAAGACTTCGTCGAGGCCGGGGCCGTGGTCATCGGCGTGAGTCAAGACAGCGACAAGAGCCACAAGAGTTTCGCCGACCACCACCGCCTGCCCTTCCTGTTGGTGAGCGACCGGGACAAAGCTCTGCAGAAGGCCTACGGGGTTCCGAAGACGATGGGCCTTCTCCCCGGCCGGGTGACCTTCGTCATCGACCGCGATGGCACCGTGCAGCACGTCTTCAACTCGCAGCTCAACGCGAAGAAGCACGTTCGTGAAGCACTGGATGTCGTCAAACGACTCGGCGCCTGAACCGCAGGGCGAGCGCGATCATGACGAATAGAGCCCAGATCGCGGGACCAGCCGAGCCGCGGGCGGCGGTGCACCCGGTCGTCGCGGGCGCCGCAACACCGGGCGTCGGGTTATCCACCCCCGGGGAATCCACACCACACGGCTGGCCCTGACAGGCCGTCTCCTCGCAGAGGTTGTCACCGCCGAGCCCTTGCTCACAAAGCTCTGCGACGATCGGCGCGAAGTAGTGAATCGCCTCACCGGCCTCGCTCTCTGCGAAGGTATTGACCTCGAAGCAACCAGTCTCAGGCACGAGGACGTAGTCTGGTGCGAGCCCGGCGACCAGGTGGCCCGCGAGTCGATCTGAGGAGTCGAACACCGGGCTCCCGGAGTGGCCGGCAAAGGCGTCGGAGCTGACGACGAAGAAATCGAGCATGTCGCTACGTGGATCGGCCACCTCGCCCCCCGAGTCGATCTTGCCGGGGATCCCGCTACCGAACCCGATCATGGTGACGAGTTCGCCGGTCCCGAGTGTTTCGGTCGCGGGTCGGACGTCTGCGGGGCGATGCCCTCCGGAGACTGTCCGGTCGAGCCGAACGACGGCGAAGTCTGGTGTCGGCGGTGAGCTTGTGGAGGTCTCCTCGCGAAGGACGACCTCAGCGCACGAGTAGACGTCGTCGTCTTCGATCGCGGCGAGCCGATTTGGCCCGTCGAGGTGATAGTTGAACACGAACGACGTGTCGTCACAGTCGCGCTGAGTCCGCATGCAGTGACCAGCCGTGAGCACGAGGTCGTTGTCGATGAGGACGCCGGAACAGCGCGCGGCCGTCGGCTGATCGCTGAAGAGCTCCCCATCGCAGAGGTCTTTCGAGTCCTTCAAGGTGACCGCGAACAAGACGTACAAGCCGTCGGCGTTGCGCTCGATCTGATTGGTGGGGATCAGTGCCACGACCGACGCGCGCGCGATGTCACGAAGCGTCGCGCTTGGATGGTTGAAGACCTCGATCCGGTCGTCGCTCCCATAGACAACCGACGCTTCGAGCTGCCCGACGAACGCTCGTTCGTCTGCGCCACACGCGCTCCCGATCAAACCGACCAGGGTGACAAGCCAAACTAAGCGAACGCCCATATCCCTAATGTCTAAGGCGAAACTAGGCCGAAAGCTACTCGGAAACGCGGACCTGGATACTTGTCACCAAATCGCCTGTCGCTGTCGCGACATCGGAGACCACGACGACTGGCTCGCCCGGCACGACCAGCCCTCGCTCTTTGAGCTTTGCGAGCGCGTTCACAATTGTCTTCTCGGGGTCTTTCGACAGGTTCATCCGGAAGGGGACCACCGACCTGTTGAGCCAGAGCTTGCGCCGCGTCGTGCTCATGTTGGTAAACGCATAGATCACGGCGTGTTTGGGGCGATAACTCGCCACGAGTTCCCCGAACTGGCCGCGGCGCGTCATCACGACGATCGCCTTGGCGTCGAGGGAGTCGGCGAGACGGCAAGCACCCTGCGCGATGTGGGCGCGTTGGGAAGCAGGCGGAGGGCGCTCACGAAAGAACTCGAGCCCTGGAACCTGCTCGATGCGGCGAGCGATCGTGTCTAGGACTTCGACGCATCGAATCGGATGGGCGCCCGCGGCGGTCTCCCCGCTCAACATGATCGCGTCGGCCTGCTCGTACACCGCATTCGCGACGTCGGTCACCTCGGCGCGCGTCGGCAACGGATGCTCGATCATCGATTCGAGGAGATGGGTTGCCACGATGATCGGCTTCCCCGCGATCGCGCAACGCCGGATCATGTCGCGCTGCAGGACGGGGAGTTCTTCGAACGCAACCTCGACGCCAAGATCCCCGCGGGCAACCATGATCCCGTCCGCAGCGTCCAGGATCGCGGCAAAGTTGTCGACGCCTTCCTGGTTCTCGATCTTCGCGATCAGCCGCTGATGGCCTCCAACGCTCCGGACGATCTCGCGAACCTCCTGCACGTCTTGTTCGCCCCGGACGAACGAGAGGGCGAGGAAGTCGAGGTCTTGCTCGATCGCGAACGCGATGTCTTCGCGATCTTTGTTGGTGATCGACGGTAGGTTCACACGAACCCCAGGCAGATTGACGTGCTTGCGAGACCCGAGGGTCCCACCGTCGAGGACTCTGCACTTGAGCCGGTGCTCCGAGACTTCGAGAACCTCGAGGTTGATGAGGCCGTTGTCGACCGTCACGCGCTCTCCGACTTGCAAGTCGTTGACCAGGTCTTGGTAGTTCACGTGCACGCTGCGCTCTTCGGCATCGTCGGCCAGCACCGTGAAGTAGAAGACTTCGCCCGCACTGAGGTTGAGGCTCTCGGAGAGCTCTCCCGTGCGGATTTCCGGGCCCTGCAAGTCCATCAGGATCGAGATGGGATGCGGGAGCTTCTTGTTGAGGCTCTTGAGGATCCGGATCACCTCGAAATGAGAGTCCTGATCGCCGTGTGACATGTTGAGCCGAGCGACGTTCATGCCGGCCCGTGCCAGGGCAGAGAGCGCGTCCCACGAGCGGGTCGCCGGCCCGATGGTGCACACGATCTTGGTCAGCCGCGACTCGGGGCCTGTGGGGTTGGACACCATGGAGTTGGGCGAAGCGTAGCCCGGCCAACATCCAGGCGCCCCCGCAAACGCCTAGAGTGGACTAGTGGAGTCGACTAGTGGGGACGTGGACGCAGCGTGCGGCGGATGACGAGGACACCGAGCAACATCAGCCACAGCGACGAGGACCCCTGACCGGGTTCGGACGCGGCGCACGCGCGGACGCGCTCGAGATCCGATCGACTCGGCGGGACATAATCACTGTCCGAGGGCCGGAACGCGATCGCGGCCGACTCGGCAGGGACTCTCGGGTCGAAGCGTACGCCGGCCGTGCGCTCGATCCACGGGAGGTAGGCCGAAAGGAGCGTGTAGACGCCGCCGTCGCCGCAATCCCGCGACACGTCGGAGCGGCCGCGCGAGACCAATCCGACGAGGAAGCTGCCCTGCTCCGTCGGCAAGTAGAACGGCCCGCCTGAGTCCCCGTAACACGAATCGCCAAGCTGATCGGGTCGCCGCGTCAGAAGCTCGCGCGCGCCGAGGATGTCGATGATGGCATCTGAGATGTGAAGCTCTCCCGAGAGGTCTTTCTCGACGTCGTAGGTCCCGTAGCCAGCGACGAACCCGACGTCCCCATGACGGACGAGCGTCTCTGAATGGATGACGTCGAGCATCGGCGCGTTGGCGACGCCTTCGAAGGGCTCTTCGAGGAACAACAAGGCCAGATCGTTGGGTGATCCGATCCCGCCCTTCCCTGCCCCTTGTCGGCTACGCCCCATGATGTAGTCGTGGTCGTAGTCCTCGTGAACGCGGACCTCGATGACCGTGCGGGCCATCGTCGGGTCCATCGAGGTGGCCGACAGATGCCCCGCGATCACCTCGAGCGAGCCTGGCGCGGCGCCGCGAATGACACCTTCCTCGTACTCGACGACCGCGCAGTGGGCGGCGGTGGCGACGAGCGACCGGGAGATCAAGACGCCGGAACAGAACCCCCGGACTCCCCCCTTCCGACGAAGCTCGACCGTGGCGAAGATCTGCTCCGAAGTGGCGGCCCACCCGCCTACGATCGCGCTTTCGCTCGAGTCGACGTCAAGGCCGTCGGGATCCCCGCACGCGCTCAGGACCAGCAAGAACACGCCGATGAGGGGGTTGTATGCCTTTGGGAGAGACATGGGGCAAGGTAGGTGGAAGTATCATGGTCACTCCCGCCTTTACTAGAGGCGTCCCCGTGCGGCAGATGACAATCTCGCGTTTCGGTGAGGTGGCTGACTCAAGGCTGCTGAAAACTTGGCCACCTGGCCGAGCGGAACGACATTCGTGGCCATGAGCCGTCGCGCACGTCGCAAGGAAGAAACGCTCCGCCGCATCGAAGAAGCAGCCTGGGGCTTGTTCAACACGCAAGGCTACGAGGCGACCTCGACCCGGGAGATCGCGGAGGCCGCCGATATCGCCGCGGGCACCCTCTTCAACTACTTTCCGGAGAAGCGAAGTCTCCTGATCCATCTGATGCAGCGACAGATCGATCGTGCCGCTGAACTCGCTTTCGAAACGATGACGGCGACCGATCTGGAAGACCAACTCAAGCATGTATTCGCGGCGCTGACGGAATGCTACGCCAAAGACCGGCGCCTGAGCCGAGTGTTCATCAAGGAGCTGCTCTTCACAGACGGGTCTCAGCGAACGACCGCTGCGGCCTGGACGTTCGACCTGGTCAGTCGCATCGCGCGCCTCATCGTCGAAGCGCAAGCGAAGGGTCAACTTGCTTCAGGTATCGAACCCATGGATGCCGCGCAGCAGGTGTTCAGCACACACTACTTCGGGATGGTGACCTGGCTCGGTGGGACGCTTCCCTCTCGAAGTGCGCAAGAGGCGCAGTTCGAGACGTCGCTACGCCTGTTGTTCCGCGGCATCCGTCGGTCCGCGGCTTAACCGCTGGTGCACGTCGCGGACCGCCGCGGCGATCTCGTCGGGCACCTCTTCTTGTAGAAAGTGACCGGCCTGCGTCTCGGTCACCGGCGGATCCCCGAGCAACGCCTTCGTGCGCTTGAGGGCCCGAGCGAGCACCGGGTCACGACGCCCCCACACCATCGCCTTCGGCCCGTCGAAGCCACGCACGAACGCGGCGCACTCGTCGAGCGCTGGGATCGACGGATGCCCTGGTCGGTCGACCGCCATCCGTGCGGTCGCGAGAGGCGCGACACGATCGCGAATGTGCCGGAACGGGTAGCGGTAGGCCCGAGCGACGTTTCCCCGAATGCTGGACTTGTCACCCTGAGCAAGATGGAGGGCCGCTTGTGGGAGCGGAAGGGCCCGAAACGCGAGATCGCTGAGGACCGGGACATGCGAGAACCGATGAAACGGGGTCGGCTTGAAGTTCGCGGGCGGTGCATCGAGGACCGTGTTGAGTACGACCATGCCACCGAGACGCTCGGGGCGTGTCGTGAACGGATGGGTTCCGATCGCGCCACCCCAATCCTGGACGACGATGATGGCGTCCTCGAGGTCGAGTTGATCGATGAGGGAACCAAGCCATCGGCTGTGGTTGCGAATGCTGTGCGCGGCGAAGTCCCGCGGTTTGTCACTGAACCCGAACCCGATGAGGTCGGGCATGATCACACGAAGACCTTGCCCCTGAAGGCTCATCGCAACCTTGCGATAGAGGAAGCCCCACGTCGGGTTCCCGTGCACCATCAAGACTGGGCGACCACGACCGGTTTCCATGACGTGCATCGCAAGGCCGTCGTCCACGGCCACGCGATACCGCGTGAAGGGAACTTCGGAGGCCATCCATGGCGGCAGGTCGGGCGCAGGAAGTCGTTCCACGACCGGGAGGCTACCCGCTCCGATGCCACTTTTCAAAGCGGGTGATCACCCGTCGGGGCGGAGCTGGCGCTCCATCGCTTGAAGCTCCGCCGTGGTCGCCTGGAGGGCTTTGGCCTTGCCGGCGATGGCGGTCAGGCGCTGGATGTCCCGGTTCGCGATCCCGGCCTCGAGATCCTCGAGGAGTGCTTTGCCCTCCGCCACCGCCTCGAGGCTTTGCGCATGATAGGTCGCGCACGCCGGCGGAGGCTTGATCGCCTGCATCTTTTGCTCGAGCGCGGCCGCGTCCTCTTGCAGCTTCGCGATGCCATCGGTCGAGCCGCCAAACGCCGATTTCACGATGCCCATCGCGAACGCGTTCGGGTCGCCCATCTCTTCGCCCGCACGAATGCTGTCCATCTGGTCGAAGTAACCGGACACCGAGAGGTTGCCGGAGTTCGGCTCTTGCGCGGCCCGAGTCTCCTCGGCAACGGCACCGGCTTCTCGAGACCCCCCGGCGTTCGAGAGGAGGATCGTGCCGTCTGGCCGGCGTTCGATCCGCGCCTCGAGGGCTTCGTCCGTTTCGGTGGGCCAGGCAACGTTGGGTGGGCCACCGATGTCGATCACCTCGGGCTCGGCCATGGGTGCGACGGTTCCGGCAGCCTCGGTCGGAGGACGGTCATCGCTGCCCTGCGGTTGCCCAAAGCGCGTTGACTCTCGACCGAGCAAGAAGGCGACGGCCAAGAGCGCGACGCCCAGGGCGAACGCGAGCACGCGGTACGGCTTGGCGGCGGGGTCGGCTTCGGGCATCACCCACAGGGTAGCTCAATCGACGGTCCGCGCTCTCCACTTGCGGAAACCGAATACACCGAGCGCGGTCAAGACGATCGCCGAAACGACCAAGAGGGGGCCGATCTGATCCCAAGGCCACGTCGAGACCGGATGCTGGTCGAGCCAAGCATTGATGCGGACACCGAGGAAGGTCGTCAGCCAGGTGAACGGGGCCACCCCGAGGATCGTGCCTGCCAAGAACGGAAGCACCCGAACGCGGGAGACACCCAGCGCGTACTGAACGGTCGGCGTGGTGTAGAACACGAGACGAAGCAACAGAACGGTCATGAAGCCTCTCGTGTGTAGTCGATCGTCGAAGCGCCTGACCCGCGCAGGGAGTCGCTTCTGAACCCAGTCGCGAGCGACGAACCGGGCGAAGGAGAACGAGAAGACCCCGGTCCCAACCGTGCCAATCCAGTTGAGCGCAAACGCTTCGATGGGGCTCCAGATGAGGGGCGCGCTCAACAGAAAGACGAGACCATTGATGCCGAGTGGCTGAAGGCAGGCGTAGGCCAGCACGAAGAGCGCGGCGCCGCCGAGCCCGGCCTCGCGAATGAAGGCGCGAGCCCGCTCGGGATCGAGCTCCTGGTAGAGACCGCTCGTGTAGAACCAGGCGATCAGGCTCACGAGGATGGCGACGAGCGCGATCTTGAGCCAGCCGGCACGGTTCATCACCCCCCATGCTAGCGCACCCTCTTCACCCCCGACAGGAGAGGAGGCGCAGAACTGCGGCACTCGAGGCGCAGTTCGATATCATCGGTGAGCGATGGGTGACGCGCGCAAACCGCCGAGCTTCGGACCGATCATCGCGTGCATCGCGTTGATCGTGGTGGCGTATGCGCAGGCGCCGTTCGGTCAGTTCGTATGGGACGACTTGCACCTGATCGTCCGTAACGCTCGCTTTCAGGATTGGTCTAGCTGGGGTTCAGCGCTGACCGGTTCGTTCTGGGCCGGCACTGCGATCGAGGTCAATGACTTCTACGCGTCGGTCTTCAGGCCGATCTTGAGCGGCGCGTATCTCGTTCAGGTTCAGCTCTTCGGCGAGAACCCCGTCGGCTACCACCTGGTCAGCCTGGCCCTGCATATCGCCTGCACGATACTCGCCATCCGGTGGATCGAGAGGCGCCTTCCATCGGCTGCGCCCGTTGGGTTGTTCGTCGGTGGCATGGTGTTCGCGATCCATCCAAGCCGGGTAGAAGCGGTGGCTTGGATCTCGGGAAGCGGCGATTTGTGGATGACGCTCTTCGTCTTGCTCGGGCTCGAGGCGTGGGACCGTCGACACGCGTGGCTCGCCGGCGGCCTGCTCGGTCTAGCCGTGCTGTCGAAAGAAGCCGCGGTCGTCGTCCCGCTCTTGATCGCGACCGACCAGATACTCTTGGAGCGCGAGAAGTCATGGCGTCGGTGGGCGGTACTCGGGGCAACGGTCGGCGCCGTCGTCGGGGTTCGTGCGTGGCTGGTACCGGTGGAGACCTCCGCGCGGCTCGGCTTCGAGGAGATGCCACAACGCGTGCTTTCGACGCTCGGCCACTTCGTGCAGCGCACGGTCGCTCCGTGGCCGCAGACCGTGCAACCCGCAACAAGGGCCTACGACGCGACGGGCAGCGAAATCTTCGCAGGTTGGGCAATCGCGTTGGGAGTTGCCGTCGTTGTGGGGCTCGGCTTGCTCGCACTCGCGAGCAGGGCTCGAGGCGGTCGCACAAGACCCTGGCTCGCCGATGCGCTCTGGTATCTGGTCGCCCTCGCGCCGACGCTGAGCTTCATCGACATCGACGCCGTGGCGCGAGCTTCCGATCGCTTCGCGTACCTCCCCATGCTCGGGTTGAGTGCGCTCGTTGCACGGGCCGCCACGTCGGTCGCAGCGAAGGGGAAGCGGCCGCGTCGCATCGTCGGTTGGACCTCGGCGGCGATTGCCCTCGCGTTCGTGCTCTTGACGGCACTCCATGTGACGCATTTCCGGAACGACTACACCTTGTGGGCACACGAGTACGAGACCGACCCCGCAAACACCGACGCACTGTGGGCGCTCTCGGGCATGGCGGAGCACCAAGGGCTTACAGAGACCGCGCATCGACTCTGCACCGAGGGCTTCGAGGCCGCCCAACAGAAGCGGTTCCGGTGGACCTCGATTCGTTTCGCCCTTTGCCAGCTCGACACCGCGCTCGAGCTCGCGATCCCCGACGATCCCGAAACCGTCGAGTACGTTCGCGAGGTCTACGACGACCTTGTGCGGCGGTCGGTTCTCTCCGCCGACCGGGCCTCGCTCCAGTTTGACATCGACATCCGCAGTCCGATCCATCAGGAGCGGTTGATGGCCGACCCGACGCAGGTCGCGCTGCCTCGGGCGCGCGCGCACCTTGCATCGGGCAACCTCACTTCAGCGGTCGAACAACTCGAACGCGTGACGCGCTCGTATCCGAGAGCAACGGAAGGCTGGGTGCTCTTGATCGAGGCCTACCGCCGGTCGGATGACGACGCCCGCGCGGAAGCCACCGAAGCGTGGGCGACGCGTCTGTTCGGTCGGTGGCCTCCGCATTAGGCGAGCCTGGCCGAACCCCGTGAGCCTCAGCCCCGGCGCCGCTCTAGATACGCTGGCAGGGTGAACGCACCAGGTTCGTGCGTCAGGAGGTGGAAGCACACGCCGAGGAGGCACACGTTCTTGATGAAGTTGCTTCGCTGGTACAGGTCCCAGAGCCACATGTTGTCGGGTGCCACGAACGCCGGCGCCTGGAACATGCCCGGAACGTGAATCACCAAGGTCACCACCACGAGAAACACACCGAGCAGAATCGCCCCTTCTTGAACCCGAACACCGAGGGCGATGCTGGCGCCGCCAATCAGTAGAATCACGCCGCTGGCAATCGACGCCGCCCGCGGCATCGGGACCCAGTCGGGCATGAGCTGCTGGATGAGGCCGTCACTGAAGAGGTGCTCCGTCCCGAGGACCACGAAGATGCTGCTGAACAAGAGCCGAAAGAGGAGCTCCGAGACGTCATGGTTCAGTAGGGGTTTCATCGTGCGAACCGAACCTATCTGAAGCCCCCTTCCAACGCGAGATGGCGGCCGCGCCGTCGTTCGCGCCCGAGGGAACACTGTTCACCGAAAGTGCACGCCTCTTGGGCGAGAGGCCGGCGACGCCGGGGAAAGAGTAGGTTTTCATGGGCAATTTCCGAATATTCGTGGGCGCTGACGGCGCTCGGGCCCCGTTCGCGTGTTTGGCGATCCAGCTCGCGGCACTCGCGTCGGGGTGTGGCGACCCCTCGATCGCCACGAACGACGGGGCCCAAGACTGCCGCGTCGAGAGCTCGTTCGAGGCGATCCAAGCAAGGATCTTTGATGGTCGGGGATGTACGAGCGCGGCGTGCCATGGAGGCGATGACCCCGCCGGCGGCCTCGACCTTCGCGAGGGACGAGCCGTCGACGGCCTCGTTCGCGTTCGAGGGGAATCGGCCGACATGGACTTGGTGTTCCCCGGCGACGAGGAAAGAAGCCTTCTCTACGTGAAACTCGCTGCGAAGACGCTCGGCGAACCACTTCCGGTAGGCGTCGCCGGAACTCCAATGCCCTTCGGGGACCCTGACGCCGTCGTGACGGAGGAGGAACTCGGGGCCCTCCGAGCCTGGATCCGCGCGGGCGCGAGCGCGACCAGCATCGCGGAAGGGACCGAGAGCCTGCTTTCGTGTCGAGAGGCCGTGGACGTCGACCCAAACAAGATCGAACCACTCGACGCGCCGACGCCGGACGTCGGTGTTCAGTTCTACTCGGGTGGTTGGTTCCTTCCCGCCGAGAGTGAAGACGA
>JBCCEK010000036.1:0-26942 GCA_039030295.1 Myxococcota bacterium
ATCCCATCCCGAACTCGGAAGTTAAGCCTATCAGAGCCGATGGTACTGCAGGGGAAGCCCTGTGGGAGAGTAGGACGCTGCCGGAGTTATGAGAGCCCCGCTTGGAAACAGGCGGGGCTTTCTTCTTTTGTCGCGTACGCGCATTCGAACGTGAAGGATCGTGACCCGGATCGATCGCGTCAGGCGCCGAAGACCGCGCCCTCGAGCCACGGACGTTGACGCCGCTCACCTATACACTGTATAGCTCTTCTCTATACACCGTATAGCTCGCTCCCCATGCCCTTCCACTTCGACTTCAAGCTCTACACGTGCCTGCTTCGCTTGGCGCTGGCGGAGCCCCGTCTGCGCCCGAAGCTGAGGGCCCTCTTCGTTGGACTGGTGGCCATTCCCCTCTACAGCGGGACCACGGCGGTCTTCTACACGCTCGACAACCTCTTCCCGGCGCTTTGGCGCGCGCAGATCGAGGAACCAGTGTTCGTCGTAGGGCACGCGAGGAGCGGTACGACGCTGCTCCATAGGCTGCTCGTCAGCGACGGTGAACAGTTCAACTACTTCCTGACGTACGAACTCTTCTTCCCGTCGCTGCTGCAGAAGCGAATCTTGCGTGGGATTGGTCGCGTCGATGAGGTGCTCTTCCGCTCGTTCCTCAAGAAGCGTCTCTTGGCGGCCGAGGACCGGGCTCTCGGAGGGGTTCGAGACATGCATCACACGGGCCTCTTCGTGCCTGAGGAGGATGACTTCGTGCTCGGCGCGTCTTGTGTCTCCGGACTTTGGGTCGCGCTCTTGCCTGCGCTCCCGGAGTTCGACGTGTACTACGTCGATGCGTGGCCGAAGGCGCGTCGCAAGAAGATGATGAAGGCATACGCCAACGGGGTGCGTCGCCAGCTCGCGCTCTCTGGCCTTCACAAGACTCACTGCAGCAAGAACCCTGCTTTCTCCGGACGTGTCGAGAGCCTGATCGAACAGTTTCCCGACGCACGGTTCGTGGTGATGGTTCGGGACCCGCGAGAGGCGATTCCGAGTCTCTTGAAGATGATGCAGACCACATGGCGTGCGCAGGGGTGGAGTGAATCGAGAATCGAGCGAAGCGTGCAGGCCCTGCTGGCCAACTCGGTTCACACCTACCTCTACCCTCTCGAGACGCTGCGCGCGCATCCCGAAACCCGTTCCATCGTCGTCGACTATCGAGAGCTGGTCGCCGAGCCGAAGCGAACCGTCGAAGAGGTGTACCGCGCACTCGGGATGACGATGACGACCGCCGTCGCCGACGCGCTCGAAGATGCCGAAGCTCGTGCTCGAACCCACACCTCGGACCACCGCTACGCGCTCGCCGAGTTCGGGATAGACGAAGCGCAGCTCAAGGAAGACCTCCGAGAGCTCTTCGAGCGATTCGGTTGGGACGACCCTCCGCCCGAGGTGTCGCCATGAAGGCCGCGAACCGCGCCCCGCTCGACGAGGAAAGGATCGTTCAGGCTTCGCTCGAGCTACTCGAGAGCAGGGGAATCGACGGCTTCAGCATCCGTAAGCTCGGCGCACGGCTCGGGGTGACGCCGATGTCGCTCTATCACTACTTCGATGACCGTGACGCGATCTTGCGGGCGGTCGTGGACTCGGTGCTCCTCAGCGTGGAGATAGCGCCGCGCGGACGTGGGTCTTGGCAGCACGCGGTCCGAAAACTCCTCCGCTCGCTCCATGAGCAGCTGCTTCCACACGTTGCGCTTCTGCCCCTTCTTTCGTCTGCGGAGCACTGGAGCCCAGCCTTGTTGCGGGTCGGGCACGTGCTGTTCGAGATCGTCGAGGAGTCCGGCTGTTCGCCGGGTGCGGCCGTGAAAGCGCATCGGATCTTGATGCACCACACCTTTGGGAGCCTAATGATCGTTGCGTCGGATCCCGACCCGGGCGCCGAACGGCGCGCATCGCTCGTGCTTTCCGACGACAGCCACCCCGCCGAGCAGCGCGAGCGCCTTCAATCGATGTTTCGCTTGGCACGCGAAGCCGCAGACAACCCCGGCAGAGACTTCGACGTTTCACTCGGTGCTCTCATCGCAGGACTCGAGCACACGATCCTCCGGAAACGTCGATGAGCCGTACTCTAGGAGAACGAGAGATGGCACTTTTGAAAGACAAGACCGCACTCGTTACAGGCGCTAGCCGAGGGATCGGTGCCGCCATCGCACAACGGCTCGCCTCTGAGGGCGCCGCCGTCGTAGTGACCGCGTCGCAGCTCGATCCCAAACCGAACTACGAAGGGAGCCTGAGGGATACGGTCGCGCGCATCGAGAGCGCGGGGGGACGTGCTGCAGCCGTCGCATGCGACCTGGGACGAGGCGATGCGCGAGCGAATCTAGTGGAGCAGGCGCGTGACGCCATCGGGACGCCCATCGACGTACTCGTCAACAACGCGGCGGCGGCTTCGTTCGAACCGGGAAGCCGCACGAACCTCGACACGCGTCGATGGACGTTCGAGGTGAACTTTCACGCCCCGATGGACCTGATCCAGCAATCTCTGCCTTCCATGCGTGAACGTCAATGCGGATGGATCCTCAACATCTCGAGCGCGACTTCCGCCCAGCCGGCGATTCCCTACACCACGCCGCGCGCCATGATCGACGCCCTGACGATCTACGGCGCCAGCAAGGCCGCGCTCGAACGCGCCACCACGGGACTCGCCTGCGAGCTCAGCGGCTCCGGGATCTGTGCGAACAGCTTGGCCCCTACCGCGATGGTCCTCACGCAGGATGCGAAAGCGTTTGCGGGAGCGCTCGCGGAAACGCATCCAGAGCAGGTCGAGAGCATGGAAACCATGGTCGAGGCGGCGCTTGCCCTCTGCCATGGGTCGCTGACTGGGCTCTCGATCCTCTCTCGCGACCTGCTGCATCTACTCCAGCGACCGGTCCGCGGCTTGCACGGAGGCGACCCGATCAGCGACGCGTTCACGGTCCAAGGGCGAGGATGAAACGATGGTAGTCGCACTCGTGGCCGCGCTCGGCACCGCAGCTTTGGCGCTCGTACTAGTCTACCTCTACGGCGGGGAGATTCAGTTTCGCATGCGGATGATCAAGCAGTTCGTCGGTGCACCGCGAGAACCCGATCCCAGCTCGCTCGACGTGAGTGAACCCGACGCGAGCATCATGGACGGCAGCGCGTGGGATGAGTTCTGCGACGCGCTCAAACGGGCTCGGCGATCGGTCCTCGACGGTCGTGCGCCGCAGGACGAGGCCACTCGGGCCCAAGGGTTCCGCTACTTGACGTCGCTTCTCGCAAGCGGTCTGACCATGTACATGTTCAGCGATCCCGATCGACCCCGTTTCGTTCGACCTCTCGATTGGAACGTGAAGTGGGGACTCGACAACTCCGACGCGCTCTACCTGGTCACCGCCATCAATCCGGATGGTGAGTACGTGATTCGCGGTTCGCGCGGGACCGTCGGCTTCTTCGACATTCAAACGTCGTGCGGACGCTTCGGGAGCAATCGTCCGATGAAGGTCCTATCGAGCATCAACGGTGTCGATATGCACGTGGAAGAGGACGGCACGTTCGAGATCGTGGTCAGCCGGCAACCGCGCGAAGGAAACTGGCTGCCGCTCACGCCCGAAGCCAACCAAATCGGGGTTCGCCAGTTCTTCGTGGACTGGGACACGGAGAAGGCGCCCGAGATTAGGATTGAGCGCACCGACGTCGAACTCGAACCCCCGACGCCGAGCAGTCATGAGATCGCCAAGCAGCTTCGTCGGGTCAGCGGGTTCGTGGTGGGCTCGGCTAACCTGTGGCTCGAGTTCGTGCTTGGGCGGCGACCGCTCCATCTCAACGAGCTCTCCGAACCGGCAGGCGCAAACGAGCTCCAAGGCTCGAACGCCCAGGTCTACGGAAGCTGCTACTTCCGGCTCGCGCCGAGCGAGGCGCTCCTGATCGAGGTGGTGCCGCCCGAGGCGGCGTACTGGAACTTCGAGCTCGGTGACTTTTGGTTTCAGTCCTTGGACTACTTCAACCGCGTCATCAGCATCAACAAGCACCAAGCCAAGATCGACCCGGACGGGGTGCTTCGTGTCGTGGTGTCAGCCCAAGATCCCGGGCTCGTCAACTGGCTCGATACGGGAGGTTGGCCCGAAGGCACGATGACCTATCGATGGGCGCTGGCGTCCACCACGCCGCAACCGTCCGCCAAGAAGGTGCGCCTCGACGAGATCGCGAATCTGGTCCCCGCCAATGTCCTGCGTGCGACCCAAGAGGACCGGGCCGAAGAGATTCGGCGCCGACGGAGACATGTCACCTATCGCTTCAACCGGGGATGACCATGGACACTGAACCCTTTCGGTCGACCTACGGCCCGTGGGCACTCGTGACCGGGGCCGCCCGCCGAGAGGGTCTCGGCTTCGAGTTCGCGCGGCAGCTCGGCCGCCTCGGGATGAACCTGATACTGGTCGACGTGCTCGAGGGCGAAGTCGAGGCGCGCGCGCGAGAGTTGCAAAAGAGCGCTGGCGTCCACGTTCTTCCGGTCGGCCTCGACCTCGGCCGAAAGGGCTTCCTGTCGACACTGACCGCAGAAGTGGGGGACCGCGAAGTCGGACTCCTGATTTGTAATCACATGCACACGCCAACCGATACACCGACCTTCCTGGACATGGAGCTTTCGGCGCTCGATGCGATGCTCGACATCAACGCCCGGGCCTACACGCACCTCATCCATGCGTTTGGCAACGCCATGGTGAGCCGGGGGAAAGGCGGTATCATCTTGGTGTCGTCCGGCGCTTCGCTGACCGCGGCACCCTACGCGCTTTCGTATTCGGCCAACAAGGCGTACCAGCGCATTCTCGGTGAGGGGCTTTCGTTCGAACTCCGGAAGCTCGGGGTCGACGTGCTGGTCGTCGTGTCGGGTCTTCTGAACACACAGGGAGACGCGATGGCCGGCTACCCCCAAGCGATGGTGATGGAGACGGAGCCCGTCGTGCGGGAAGTGCTCGCGGGTCTCGGCCGAACGATTCGCGTCACGCCGGGACTTTTCAACAAGGCGGTGGTTTTCTTTCAGAGCCGTCTGATGACGGCAAACGCCGCGGTGAACCAAGTGGGACGCTTTGTGGCGCGAGGTCTTCGAAAGTAGCGCGGGTTCGTCGTTGCGATCTTCGGCGGACCGCGTTACTTCGCGACCAGCATGAAGGTCTCGCGCTCCCTTTACGTGTACTGGCCGGTCCTGCTGTTCGCGTCCACCGCGGTGACCGCCTGGGCGTACGACCCTGCCATGGTGGAGTCGATGTTCCCGTTCTCGTTCAGCCTGGATCGGGTGGTCGTCAGCCTGACTTCGGTCGTGTTCTGGGGATTTGTCTTGCTAAGCGTCGGCGGAATCGCGTTCGTGCGCCGCACCTGGGAGGCGAAGGGCGGCTTCTCTGACACTGACAAGATGGCCACTCTCTGGTTTCTGCTGAACGCAACCTGGTTTCACACGGGATGCGACGTCATGTCCGGCTTGTTCGGTGTGATGCCGAACCTGACCGAGTCGTACATCGCGCTCAACGACGTTCACAGCTTTGCGATGCATCACCCGGATCGGATTCTCTACGACACGATCTACTGGTTCGAGCTCTTCGTCGAGGCGCCACTCGCGCTTTGGGTAACCTCCCTCTACCTCCGAAAGGCGACGATTCGCCCCATCGCGGAGTCGTTCCTGAACGGTATGTACATCGCTGGGACCGTCGCCTACTACATGCCGAACATCCTGCTGGACCACAGCCCCCACGTCGTGATGTCGAATCTCGATCGCCTGATTGCCTCGATCTGGATCTTGGTGTCGGTCGCGCTCACCGTACGTGCGGCGAGGGCTTTGCGTGCGGGTGCCGCCTAGTCGAACACTCTGGAGCCTTGTGTTCTGACAGGCGTACGTGAGACGATCGCCGTCATGGGTTGGCTCGAATGAAACCAAGTCGCGTTCTTCTCATCACGATTCTCGCAACAGCCGCGTTCTACATCGGGAGCTTTGTGGTCCTCGGCGATTCCTACCCGACCATCGAGTCGAGCGGAGAAGAGGTCGTCGCATGGTTTGCTGCCAACGCCCGCGCAGCGCGCGCCTATGCTTGGTGCGGCGCGTTCATCTCGCTCGGCCTCGTCATCGTCGGGGGGCAGGTCGGCGCTCTTCTGCCGCGGACACACGCGTACATCTTCCTCGGCGGAATGCTGATCTGGGCGGTTACCGCTCAGGTTCAGGCTTGGTTTTGGGCGGCTCTCGCGTATCGCCCGGAGGATCTCACGCCGGCCGTGGCGGGTGTCGTCTTCGACCTTCCGAATTACTGGGGCCCGCTGGTCAATGGTGCGTCCGCGGCCATGGCCGCCCCGCTGGTCGTACTCGGGCTCGGCGATTCCACACGTGTTCCGCGCTGGCTCGGGTGGCTGAGTTTGGTGTTCATGGTCGAGCAGTCGATCGAGACGATCACCGTCTTTGGGGAGACTGGTTTCCTCGCCCCCGGCGGAACGATGAATCTCTACGTCGGTGGCATCATCGGCTTTGCCTGGTTCGGCGGCGTGATCCGTTGGGCCATGAAAGAGCTCGATCAGGCCACTTGAAGGCTAGCGTCGGTCGCTCCTCAGCGGTCGACTTGGATCGACGCCTGACGGATACGCAGCACGGCGTGCAGGAGGCCGACCGCGCCAGCGCCGAAGATACACATCTCGGAGAGCGTCGAGTGAAACGTGTAGTCCGCCTGGTGGCGGAGAGCGAAATGAAGACCCGCGTGGAACACCATGAACGCATCGATCGTGAGCTGCGTCCGCTTGCGAACCTTCGCCGAGAGGCTCCCGGCCCACCAGAGGAGGAGCGCGAAGAGAGGGATGTGCAAGAGCACGAAGAGCGTATAGGCCTCTCCGTCGGGAAGCGTGCTCAGGTACGGGAGCAACCGCCACTCCGACTGAGCGACAGCATCGAGCTCGTGGCACAGGAGCAGCGCGAGTCCTGTGAAGAACAACAGGTCGAGATATCTCGAGGGGGTCGAGTCGCTGTTTGCCACCGTTGACCTCGAGCGGCAGCCTGGGTGCAATCGGCGGATCCGGCAAGCTCGGCCGACGTTGTCCTCGTCGGCGACGCGCATGACTCGAGGCAGGGCGGCCAAAAGCGCCCTAACGCGGATGCGAGCCTTCTCGCCGGTAGCCACGAGGCTCGCGGTTGCGGTAGCCTCCCCCCTCGCTGGAGGAGGTTGAGATGTCGTTGGATCGAAAGACGTTGTTCGGGCTTTTGTTGGGGCTCGCCCTAGGCTGCCAGCCAAGTGCGCCCCCGGAGACCGAGTCTCCATCCGAGGAGCCTGAGGCCCCTCCGCCTGCGGCAGCTCCTGCGGAACCGGCGAAGAACTGGGAACCGTCCAAGGTCACCTACGCGCGCAGCGAGCAGTCGCTCGTTCCGACTGACGAGGTCGTGCAAGAAGGTAAGGACGGAGAAGCACCGAACATCCTCGTGATCTGGGGGGACGATATCGGGCAGTCGAACCTCAGTGCGTACACGATGGGCCTCGTCGGGTACCGGACTCCCAACATCGATCGCGTTGCGCTTGAGGGCATGATCTTCACGGACTACTACGGTGAGCAGAGCTGCACCGCGGGGCGCTCCTCTTTCATCACGGGGCAGTCGGTGTTTCGTACCGGGCTCTCCAAGGTTGGCGTCCCCGGGGCCGACGAAGGGCTTTCTTCGAAGGACCCAACCATCGCGGAACTGCTCAAACCACTCGGTTACGCGACGGGCCAGTTCGGGAAGAATCACCTCGGCGACAAGGACGAGTTTCTTCCGACCAATCACGGGTTCGACGAGTTCTATGGAAACCTCTACCACCTCAATGCCGAAGAGGAGCCGGAGAACGCGGACTATCCCAAGAATCCCGCGTTCCGCGAGCGCTTCGGCCCGCGAGGTGTGATCAAGAGCTCCGCCGATGGAAAGATCGAAGACACGGGCCCGCTCAGCAAGAAGCGTATGGAGACCGTCGACGACGAGACAGTCGCCGCCGCCCTCGACTTCATCGAGCGTCAACACAAAGCCGGCAAGAAGTTCTTTGTCTGGTGGAACGGAACGCGAATGCACTTCCGGACCCACGTGAAGCCAGAGCTTCGCGGGGTGTCCGGCCAGAACGAGTACGCCGACGGGATGGTCGAGCACGACGGGCACGTCGGTCAGCTGCTCGCCAAGCTCGACGAGCTCGGGATCACCGACAACACGATCGTCTTCTACAGCACGGACAACGGGCCCCACTACAACACGTGGCCGGACGCCGCGGCCACGCCCTTTCGCGGAGAGAAGAACACCAACTGGGAAGGCGGTTGGCGCGTGCCCGCGATGGTTCGCTGGCCCGGGAAGATCCCGCCGGGCTCCGTGTCGAACGGCATCATGCACCACATGGACTGGATGCCAACTTTGCTTGCGGCTGCTGGCGCGCCCGACGTCAAGCAACAGCTTCTCGATGGCTATCGAGCCGGGAGCAAGAGGTTCAAGGTGCATCTCGACGGGTACGATCAGCTCGACATGCTGCTTGGAAATGGGCCGAGCAAGCGAAACGAGATCTTCTACTTCTCCGACGACGGCGATTTGACGGCACTGCGTTGGAAGGACTGGAAAGCCGTGTTCATGGAGCAACGCGCCAAGGGGACGCTACAGGTATGGGCCGAGCCGTTCACGCGGCTCCGCGTCCCGAAGATCTTCAATTTGCGTCGCGACCCGTACGAGAGAGGCGACATCACGTCGAACACGTACTGGGATTGGGTGCTTGACCACGCGTACATGCTCTACGGTGCGCAGGATATCGTCGGGCAGTTCCTCGCAACGTTCAAGGAGTTTCCGCCGCGTCAGAAGGCAGCGAGCTTCACCATTGATGATGTGCTCGGAGAGCTGCAGGCTCCACAGACCAATTGATAGGCCTATGACAGCGCGAGATCAGATCCTCGATCTTCGGCAGCGAATCGGGCGTTCGATCATCGGCCAGGAAGAAGTCGTCGACCGGTTGGTCGTCGGCTTGCTGGCCAATGGCAACCTGCTCCTCGAAGGGCTCCCGGGTCTTGCGAAGACCCGAGCGGTTAAGAGCCTCGCCAAGAACCTCGATGCCGGGATGAGCCGGATCCAGTTCACGCCGGATCTTCTGCCGTCCGATGTCACCGGCACCGAGGTCTACGAGAACGAGACAGGTAGTTTTCGGTTCCAGCCTGGCCCCATCTTCAACAACATCATCCTTGCCGACGAGATCAATCGCGCCCCTGCGAAGGTACAGGCGGCGCTGCTCGAGGCCATGGAGGAGCGCCAGGTCACGGTCGCTGGAACCACTCACCCGATGGACCCGCTATTCATGGTCATGGCAACCCAGAACCCGATCGAGCAGGAGGGGACTTACCCCTTGCCCGAGGCCCAGCTCGATCGCTTCTTGATGCACGTGTACATCGACTATCCAGACGAGGCGTCCGAGCTCGACGTCGTTCGACTCGTTCGCGGTGAAGAGAAGGGCGGGGATTCGGGAGGCGAGCCGACCTCCGCAGTGCCCAAGGAAGCGGTCTTCGCGGCACGAAAGGAGATTCAAGACACGGTGTCGATCGCGGAAAATGTTGAGAAGTACATCGTCGACCTCGTGTTCGCGACGCGCTACCCGGAGCGCTACGGCGATACCCTCCAGAAGATGATCGAACTCGGCGCCAGCCCGAGAGGCTCGCTCGGACTCGACAAGTGCGCGCGCGTCCGTGCGTGGCTCGAGGGCCGTGACTACGTCACGCCGGACGACGTCCGCGATGCGGCGTACCCGGTCCTTCGCCATCGCATCACGCTCAGCTACGAAGCGAATGCCGAGGGTAAGACCACCAATGACGCCGTGGCTGAGCTTCTGAACGTGGTCGCGGTGGCCTGAGGAGGTTCAGTGGAGGCGACGCGAGAGCCGATTCCGAATGTCTACGTCGACCTCCGGGAGCTCGCCGCGCTGAAGCATGCGGGTCAGAGCTTCGCGTTTGTCCCGCGCCAGCCCGTCACGAGTCTGCTTTCGGGGCGTCGTGCGTCCCGCCTACGCGGCCGGGGTCTGTCGTTCGAGGAGATGCGGCTCTACCAACCAGGCGACGACCCTCGGACCATCGACTGGAAAGCTACGGCGCGAACGCGAGAGACACACGTGCGGGTCTACACGGAGGAGCGCGAACGGCCCGCCCTTCTCGTCGTTGACCAACGACTGTCGATGTTCTTCGGCAGCCGCGGAGCGCTGAAGTCGGTGGTCGCTGCTAGGGCCGCGGCACTCAGTGCTTGGCGCGTCGTCGGGGTTGGGGACCGCGTGGGTGCGATCGTGTTCGACGACATGGAGTCGGTCGACCACAAGCCTCGACGAAGCGACAGGAACGTATTGCGCATCTTGGGGACGTTGACCGAGTTCAACCATCGACTCAGTGCCGACGTTGGTGCGGCGACGAACCCTCGCGCGCTCAACGATGCACTCGCGCGTGCACGACGCTTTGCCACGCATGACTATTTGGTCGTCATCATCAGCGATTTCGAGGGTGCTGACCCCACGACGCGCAAGCTGGTTACCGAACTTCGCCGTCACAACGACGTCATGGCGATTCGCGTATGGGATCGACTCGAGACAGAGCTCCCCGACCTTGGACGTGTCATCGTCAGCGACGGCGACAAGCAGATCGACGCCGACACCTCGGACGCGTCCCTGCGTTCCCGATACCATGGCCACCATCAGAGCGTCGTCGAGCGGATGGACCATCTCGCCCTCCGATACGACGTTCCATCGATGACCCTGTGGACCGATCGCGACGTACTTCTTCAGATTCGGGACCGGTTGGGGCGCGCCCCGAGGACGAAACGAGGCTGACGTGCCGCGACCCGACTTCCTCAGGGACGGTTTTGGCGCATTGGGTCTCCCGGGCTGGGAAGAGATAGTCGTTCCCGAACCGGTCTCGATGACACCGCAAACGATCGGTTGGGCCGCGCTCGGCATCGCATTGGCGTTGGTGGTCGTGTGGGCCGCGGTACGGGCCGTTCGTATCGTCCGCCGAAATCGCTACCGCCGGGCCGCGCTTCGTGAGCTCAAGGCGATACGGCGCGCGCCCGAAACGCATGCGGTCCAGGTGCCGGCACTCCTCAAACGGACCGCGCTCGGGGCGTTCGGCCGTACTCAAGTGGCGTCTCTCTCTGGCGCAGCCTGGGTTGCGTTCCTCGAGCGTACTTGTCCAAGCGCCGGATTCGATGGCGTCACCGGCGATGCTCTGATTCAGCTCGCGTACCGAGGACAGGACGGCATTCCTACCGCGGTCATGATGAAGTTGCTCGACGTGAGCGAGGCGTGGATTCGAGGTCACCGTGCTGGCGTTTGACCTGCCTTGGATGTTCCTCGCGCTTCCTCTCCCACTTGTGGTTCTGTGGATCCTGCCTGCGCATCACGAACGCATCGAGGCGCTTCGGGCGCCGTTCTTCGACAAACTGGTGTCCCTGACGGGAGCATCCCCATCGCGCGGGGCCGTTGTGCTGTCCCGGGGCAAGCTCAGCTGGCTGGTTCTCGTGGTGACCTGGCTTGGCGTCGTCGCGGCGCTTGCCAAACCTGTCTGGTTGGGCGAGCCGCAGACCGTCACCAAGTCTGCCCGTGACCTCATGCTGGCAGTCGATCTGTCCGGCTCCATGGCGATCGAGGACTTCGTCGACGACGAAGGTTCGAGCCATGCACGGCTCGATGGCGTGAAAACCGTTCTCGATGGGTTCATCAAACGACGAGAGGGCGATCGGCTCGGCCTGATCGTCTTCGGTGCGGCGCCTTTCGTGCAGGTCCCGTTCACCCTCGACACAGACGTCACACGCCAACTCCTCGATGAAGCACGCGTCGGGATGGCGGGCGACCAAACCGCGCTCGGGGATGCGATTGGGCTCTCGGTACGGGTGTTTTCGAGCAGCGAGGCCTCAAACCGAGTGCTCGTCTTGCTGACCGACGGGAACGACACGGGGAGCTTGGTCGCGCCCCTTCAAGCGGCGCAGATCGCAGGCCAAGAGGGGATCACCGTCCATGTCGTCGGGGTGGGCGATCCGACCGCGGCCGGCGAGCAACGACTCAACGAAGAGGTTCTCGAGGGCATCGCAAGGCGCACGGGCGGTCGATACTTCTTCGCGGAAGACGAGGCTGCGCTCGAGGATATCTATGCCGAACTCGACCGTCTCGAGGAGATCGAGTTCGAGTCGAAGACGATCGTCCCCAGGCGCTCGCTCTTTTCGTGGCCGCTCGGCGTCTCGGTCTTGGCTTTGATGCTCTTTGCCATAGTCGTGTGGTGGCGAGCGGCGCGCTCGCTCTCAGTGAAGGGACGGCTCCATGCTCGACCTGCTCGCTGATTTTCATTTCCTTCGGCCGTTGTGGCTGCTCGGGATCATCCCCTTCGTTGGGCTTTGGCTTGCGCTCCGAGCCGTCGATCGGTTGCCGCCGAGCTGGCGGGGAGTCATCGATCCGGCGCTCCTCGAACACCTGGTGACGCGTGGTGGCAGTGGAGGTGGGCCGCGTCCTCTCGGATGGCTCGTCCCGCTCGGCGCGCTTGGTTGCCTCGCCATGGCGGGCCCAACGTGGCAGCTCGCGGACCAGCCGGAGGGTCCTGACCGGTCGGCGCTCGTGATCGCCATCGAGCTTTCCGATTCGATGGGCGGCCGCGATGTCGGGCCGACACGCGCTCGGCGCGCGACGTACAAGCTCACCGACCTCCTCGAGTTGAGGGGTACGGGTCAGACGGGGTTGATCGCCTACGCTGGGACCGGTCATGTGGTGATGCCCCTGACCGACGACGACCGCGTCATTCGGCCCTACCTCGACTCGCTGAGTCCGGAGCTGATGCCCGTCCCTGGGGATGCGCTCGCCGCGGCCGTTCCTGCCATCGAAGGACTTCTGGCCTCGACGGACGCGCCTTCGACGGTCTTGCTCGTGACCGATGGCGTGGACCCGAAGGGCGCTGAAGCGCTCGCGGATGCTGTTCGAGATGCAGGGGCGGCACTGGTGGTGTACGGCGTGGGCACGTCGCGTGGGGACCCCGCGGCCGGTGTGCCGCCGCTCGATGAATCGAGCCTCGAACGGTTGTCGCGCGCCACCGACGGTACGGTCGCCGATCTGGGGGTGGGCGACGGCGATCTTCGTCGGATCCTGCGCGTTCTCGATCGCCACCGTCGCGCCCAAGCGGCGCGCGACGACGCCGACCTTTGGGAGGACGCTGGCTACTACTTGGTGTACCCCTTCGCGCTCCTCGTCTTGTTGTGGTTCAGGCGAGGTTGGGCGCTTCGGCTACCCGCGGCGGCGATGCTGGTCTTCACGGTTTCCGGGTGCGGGGACCATGCGTTCGCCGATCTATGGCTCACCCCTGACCAACAGGGGCGGCTCCACTTTGATCGCGGTGAGTTTGCGGAGGCGGCGCAGCGTTTCGTAGACCCCATGTGGAAAGGCGTCGCCTTTTACGCGGCCGAAGATTGGCCATCGGCGATCAGCGCGTTTTCTGAGGTCGACAGCCCCGAAGGCCACTACAACCTGGGCAACGCTTACGCGCAGAACCGGCAATGGATCACCGCCATCCAACAGTACGACGCAGCGCTCGCCCAACGCCCGACGTTTCGAGAGGCTCGCGCCAACCGCGACCTACTCCAGGGCATGCTCGACAAGATGCAGGAGGCCGACGACCCCGAAGAGAATGCGAAGGGGGTGCCCCCGCCGTCCGAGGAAGATGCGATCACGCTTCGCGAGGATCAGAAAGCGCCCTCGGACAACCCCGATCTCGACCAAGCGATGGAGATCGAGCGTGACGCGGTGGAGGGCGTGATAAGCGACGCCACCCTCGAACTCTGGATGCGCCGGGTGGACACCAAGCCGGCGGACTTTCTTGCCCAGAAGTTTGCAACGCAAGCGGGAGAGGGACCATGAGAGTCTTCGTCGCGCTTGTTTTGATGGCTGCTTGGCTTGGCTTCGCGAACGGCGTTCACGCCGAACCGACCGCAGACGACCTGTCGCCGCAGTACGCCGCGCCCAGGGCGACCGCGGCGCTTCAGACGCCTCAGCCAGTTTGGGTCAACCAGCTGACCGAGCTCGAAGTGGTGCTGTATCGTGACGACGCCGAGCCAAACAAGGCGCCTCCGGACTTCGCCGAGGTGCGGGTGCCGGGGACCATCGCGATCCGAACCGACTATGCGCCGCCTCCTGAGGTACGCATCCTCGATGGTGTGGCGTTTCTGCTTCAGAAGCGACGGTATCTTCTGTTCCCTCAGCGCGTAGGCTCGATCGAGGTCCCGCCCATCGAAGTGTCATGGGTGTCTCGGGACGGATCCCGTTCGCGCGTTCGAGCAGAACCCGTATCCTTTCAAGCGAAGCTTCCTGCTGGGGCTGGGTCCGCCCCGTACGTGGTCGCGACGGCACTCTCTTTGAGTGAGACCATAGACGGCGACCTCGATCGATTCCGTGTCGGGGACTCGGCGACGCGGACCGTGACGGTCGAGGCCACCGGTACAGATGGCATGATGCTGCCCGCGCTCGATCTCGGCGCCCCTTCGCACCTCACCGATTACCCGACCCAGGCCGACCTCGGCACGACCGTCGTCCGCGGTCGCTATGATGCACACCGCGCCGACGCCACCACGTTCGTCGCCGAGTCGTTCGGCTGGACGCGCCTTCCCGAGGTGAGGGTTCGATGGCTCAACCCCGAGACCGGGCGTTGGCATACCGAGACGGTGCCTGGTCGTTCCTTCCGGGTGCGGATCAATCCTTCACTCGGTTGGACTGCGTTCGGAAGCACGGATTCGAACGCGCGTCGGCTGGGAGTACTCGTGTTGCTGATCCTCTTGGGCTGGCTGCTCTATCTTGCCTGGCGCCGTCGGGACGCGAGGACGCTGAGGCACGCGCCACGTGGACCGTCCGAACGAAGCCTGTTCCTTCGTGTACTCCGGGAATCGTATCGCGGCGACGCTTTGGGGGCGCTCAACGCCGCGTACCGGTGGATGGGCGCGCGCGACCGCACGCACGCAACCTTGCACGCCTTCTGCGAGCGAGTCCCCGAGGCCCAGCACCAGTCCGCGACCCTACAGCGTTTTCTTTTCGCGCGCCGGACCGCGAAGAGTTCCTGGTCGGGCAGGGCGTTTGCATCCGCGATGCGCAAGCTCCGACGCGCTCGCCCGCACGCGCACGACCGCCCCGACCTCCCGCCGCTCAATCCGTGCGTCAGGGTCGGTGTCTCGCGGAAGGGCCGCGAGTCGGAACACGCTGGCTAGAGACCGCTAGTCGGGGGCGATGGCGACGCGGCCACTCGCCCTTAGGTAGAGGACACATGCCTCTGCGGTGTTGCACACGATCTCGTGCGGCGTCGCGCCTTCCGAGCTGAAGTAGCTGCCCGGTTCGAGGGTCGTGCGGCTCTGGCCGAAGTCGGGCCGCCCCTGGATCACGACGGCGCGGAACGGCGAACCATGCCCGCCGATGGTTCCGGAGAACCCACCCGGGAGCTTCACCAGGGTTCCGTGCAGCTCCCCATCGAACGGGGCTCCCCAAAGAAAGGCGACCTCAGCGCCGTCCACTGGAACCCAAACGATGTTCGACTGATCCACATTGACCGGTCGTTCAGGGGTTTCAAACGCCTCCTCCGGAGGACGGACGAGGTAGGGGCCTTCTTCGATCTCGATGTAGGCCAGGGTGTCGGTGCCTTTCGCAGCGGTGATGTGCACCGCCCCCTTCGGCTGAGTCCAAAACGAACCAGCTGGCATCCACATCTCGTCCGCGTCGGGATCATCGTTGTGAATGACCCCTCGGATCACCACCCCGCGGTACGAGATGTTGTGGATATGGGGTGGCGACTCAAAGCCGTCTATGGGACGAAGCAAAAAACCAGTCGGCTCGGTGCCCCGTCGATCTCCCCAGAGTGTCCCTGCCCTCGGGCTCATGTCGCCACGCGCCGGGTTGAGCTGCTCCCACTCCACATCCGAGGCCAACACGACCTGTACCGTGGGTTCGGCCGCCGGCTCCCTTGGGCTTGGGGCCCCTCGGCTGGCACAGGCGGCGGCCCCCAACACAAGGATGATTCTGATCAGGGCCATCACGGCCTTCCTGAAGTCGAATCAAGCGCCGTTCAAGCGCAGGTTCTGGCGACCGTAGGTCCAGAAACGACGAGTTCCCTCGTCCTCGACAATGAGTGCGCCCGCCGACCCGGCGGTCGGATCGCATAGGCACGGGCAGGCGCATACGAAGCCCGAACCGAACCACTCTACAGTTCGCTTCGAAACGTCGGTTGTTCCAGCGGGTCCCCTATGCTTGAGTTACAGACGAGGCGGCGATCGCCGACGGTCCCGAAGGAGTATGGCGATGAGGTATCTGGCACTCCCAACTGCACTACTTGTCTGCGCAGTTCTTGCTGGCTGTGGAGACGGCGGGGCCGACTCTGACGGCGGCGGCGACTGCAGCTTCGAGAGCACCTTCGAAGCGATCCAAGTCACGATCTTCGATGCCCGAGGTTGCACCGTCAATGCGTGTCATGGCGACGGTTTTGCCGGATCCGGGAACCTCGACCTCCGCACAGGCGCTGCGTTTTCGTCGCTCGTCAGGCAACCTAGCTCGATCGACTCCGAGATCGACCGTGTCTTCCCAGGCGACCAAGACTTGTCTCTGCTCTATCGCAAGGTCTCAGAGTCTGCAGCGTCCCTCGCGAGCTCGGGTCTTGGGCAAGCGATGCCCGTCGGCGCCGAGGGCTTGAGCGACGATCAACTGACGGCGCTGAGAGCGTGGATCCGCGGAGGCGCGCCGGAGGAAGGCGTCGTCGAGGGCACCCTCAGCCTCTTGGGGTGCGAGGGGAACTTCGTCGCCGACCCGAACAAGATCAATCCCCTGCCACCCCCGGCGGCAGGCGAGGGGGTACAGCTATACGCCGGTGGATGGGATCTTCTTGGCGAAGCCGAGGACGAGGTTTGCTACGCGACATACTACGACTTCACCGACGCCGTTCCGCCCGAGTTCCGGGTGTCCTGCGATGAGTTCGGCGTTGGACGGGAGTGTTTCGCATTCGGCAGGAACGAACTCGCACAGGACGGTCAGTCTCACCACAGCATCATCGATGTCTATACGGCTCTGTCAGACCCCAACGGCGGTGACTGGGGCCCTTGGGCGTGCCTCGGCGGCGACCGCGCCGGCGAGCCGTGCGACCCGGTCGACCAAGGCGTATGCGGCGAGCGGTCGGCGTGCACGACACCGGTCCGGACGAGCGTCGCCTGCATCGGCTACCCGTTCGCGCCTCCAGATTTTTCGGTCGGGGCCGGGATTGGTGGAGGCGGCGAGTCGGTCTTGGTCTCGCTCGCTGGCGCCCAAGAGTCGACCTCCATCACTCAGCCCCCACAGGGGGTGTACTCCGTTCTGCCGCTGCAGGGTTTCATCTCCTGGAACAGCCATGGCTTCAACCTGACCACCAAAGACACCACCATCGAACAGTGGGTCAACCTCGACTTCGTGCCCGAGAGCGGCAGGGAGTGGCTGCTGCAGCAGATCTTCGAGGCCGACGACATCTTCGCGATGTCCGACGTGGCGCCCTTCGAGAAGCGAGAGGTTTGCAGTACCTTCACGCTCCCTCAGTACACCAGGCTGACGTCGCTCTCCTCCCACATGCACGAGCGCGGCGAGCTTTTTCGGATCTGGTTGCCCCCGAACGAGCCGTGCAGCAGCCCCGCCGACTGTGGGGCGATCTCGCGCCAGCCCGACTATGAGAGCCGACTCTACGACGACCCCGTCTACACCTATTACGAGCCGCCACTGCCCTACGATGCCGAGAGCGAATCGGATCGCACGTTTCTCGCTTGTGCTCGATACGACAACGGTGCCGACAACCCTGCTGAGGTAAAACGTAACTCACTCGCGCCCAACACCCCCGTGTGCAGTTCGGTGCTCGCCAATTGCGGCTGCCCCGCGTCCGAGCGCGTTTGCCTCGGCGGACCGAACCAAGGGATGAGCTGCAACGGCGACGACGCGCGGTGCACGGGCGAGTTCGAATGCGATGCTTGCCCCGTCAGTGGCGGCGTGACCACCGTCGACGAGATGTTCATTCCGCTCGGTTCGTACTACGTTCAGCCTCCGTCACCCTAGGGTTGGGCGTCACCGTGAGCCCCGACGTTTGTCGCCCGCTCCACGACCGATAGACGAGCCGTTAGACCGGCGAGTAGTATGACCCGGGTGACGAATCCTCAGCCGGGGTCATAGCGATGAAGTATCGATTGCTCCCGTTGGTACTGATCAACGCCGCCTTCGTGGCGTGGCTCTTGTGGCCGAAGGACGACAGCTTCAGGAGTTACCTCGGTTTGCCCATCGGCGCGGGCGAGTTCGATCGCTACGTAGAAGCGCAAATGGCCGAGAAGGGGGTGCCTGGGGTTTCCGTGGCGGTCGTCAACCATGGCGAGCTCGTCCATCATGCGACGTTCGGCTACGCCAACGTCGAAGACGAAGTCCCGGTCCGGAGCGACACCATCTTCGAGGCCGCGTCGATCTCCAAGCCGATGTTCGGGTTCTTCGTGATGCGTTTCGTCGATGAAGGCAAGATCGACTTGGACCGCCCTCTATACCAGTACTATCCGCATCCTGACTTGGCGTCCGATCCTCGGCACGAGGCGATCACCGCCCGCATGGTGTTGAGTCACCAGTCCGGCCTCCCGAACTGGCGCGAGAACGAACTAGGCCAGACGCTCAAGATCCACTTTGATCCCGGCACCGACTACCTGTACTCGGGAGAGGGATACCAATACTTGGCGGCTGTTCTGCGCGAGATCGAGAACACGGACTGGGCCGGGCTCGAAGCCGCGTTCCAACGCATGGTCGCCGAACCGCTAGGGCTCGCGCACACGGTGTACGTCCAGACGCCGTTCACCCGAGCGCACAAGGCCGAACCCTACGACTCCAAAGGGGAATGGATCGATTGGCCTGAGAGCGAGTGGTTTCTGAAAGAAGACGGCAACTTCTTCGCACCGTCCTCGATGCACACCGAGTCTCTCGACTTCTCTCGTTGGCTCAAGGCCCTGATGAACCGGGAGCTGCTCTCAGCGGAGAGCTATCGCGAGCTCTTCAAGCCGCATTCGTCCGCGACCGTTGGCGAGTTGCAGCTTTCGTACACGCTTGGCTTCTTCGAGCTTGGCGCTCCGTTCACCGACCTCTACTTCCACACCGGCAACAACGTCGGTTTTGAGTCCTGGTTCGCGGTCGACCTCGAGGACAACTGGGGCTTCGCGATGTTTGCGAACTCGGACCAGGGCGAGGGCCTCGGGGAATCGTTGTTCTTCTACCTCTTGACCGGCCCGGACCCCGAACTCGTACTGGCTGTCGCGGTGTTGTCTTTGATGCTGCTGCTTCTTCTTCTTGCCCGAGGGTTCAAGTGGATGCTCGCCGCCCGGCGCGCGCGGGCAACCTGACCGACGAACCCCAAAGCCTCCCCCGTCCATGACCCCCTCTGCCTTCAGTTTGCTACTTGCCACGACACTGCTCCTTGGGCTCATCGTCTTGGGCGCCTTGCCCAAACTACGCGTGGTCCTTTGGGTGACCACGCTAGCTCTCGTCGGTTGGCAGGTGTCGAGTGAACCAGAGACGGTCAGCTTGCTGGCAGTCTATGTCTTGGTTGCTCTCTTGGCGGTGGCGGCCGTGCTCACGAAGCGTCTCGGCTCGGGCGTCGACGGCAAGCGAAGCAGCCGGCGATGGCCGCGAGTGTTCCTCGTCTTGATTGCGATCCCGTTGCTTGCCGTCCCCGTCATCGAGGCCTTCATCATCCCGTTCGACCCCGAGGACTACAGTCGCGATGGCTGGGTCGAGGCCTATGACAAGCTGCACGCGACGTTGGAGCGTCGCTATGCGTTCAGTCAATGGAAAGAGATCGACTGGGAACGGATGCACCAGCGCCACCGACCGAGCGTCTATGCCGCCGAGAAAGCGGGCGACGAGGTGGCATTCTATCTCGCAGTGCGCGCCTACGTGTACGACCTCCACGACGGCCACATGGGCATTCGATCGGACCTCCACCAAGGGTTGCAAGACGCGAGCATCGGCGGCGGCTTCGGGATGGCGTTGCTGGGGCTCGATGACGACCGAGTCATCGTGCACATTCTCACCGAGGACGGCCCAGCCGCCCGGGCCGGGGTCCGCTGGGGAGCCGAGGTTCTCGAGTGGAACCACCAGCCGATCCATCAGGCACTTGCGTCAGTTCCCACGCTTTGGACGTCTCGCCCCGTGGCGACCGACCAGAACCTGACGCTCGCGCAGCACCGGCTCATCACGCGGGCGCCCGAGGGAACGGGGGTGCAGGTGACCTTCCAGAACCGCGGAGACGACGCGCCGAGCACGGTATCGCTTGTCGCGCACGACGACGGCTACGACGTCTACTGGAAGTCGGTGTTTGCCGACCCGCGCCCTCCAGTCGAGGACCCCGTGAGCTTTGAGTTGCTGAGCCCAGGCATTGGCTACATCCGAATCGCCAGTCTCGAGACGTCAACCGCGGGGATGACGCCTCCCGAGGCGATGGATCTCGCAATGCACACGCTCATGGACGAAGGGATGCAAGCCCTGGTCCTCGACGTCCGAGGCAACCGGGGTGGATTGGACTCGTTCGTCCCTGAGATGATGGGGTACTTCGTGAGCGCGCCCGTCTACTACGAAGGAGTCACCACGTACAATCAGCTGCTGGGCCGTTTCACCGAGCTGACCTCGTTGCAGGTCGAGCCCAATGCGCTTCGGTTCGAGGGCCCCGTCGTCGCTCTCATCGATCACCGCACGAAGAGCTCGGGGGAGGGGTTCGCCCTCATCGCAAAGTCGTTGCCCCAGGTTCGCGTCATGGGCATTTATGCGAGCGATGGCTCGTTCGGAATGGCACCGGCCTCGGTTCACATGCCCGCCGGAATCGAAGTGGTCTTCCCGTGGGGGCAATCCGTGGACGAGCAGGGCGTCGTGCAGGTCGAGGCGAATCACGTGCTCGAAGGTGGTGTTACGCCGGACGTGACGGTCCCCCTGACGTTCGAACGGGCCGCCGCGATCCATAGCGCGGGCGAGGACGTGCTCCGCACCAACGCAGTGGCGGCTCTGAAACGAAGGCTCACCGAGTAGTGTCGCCGGTTTGAGCCGCCAATCCCCGACTACGTCGTCGGTTCGGTTGGCTTCTCGCCGTCACCCGGACAGAAGGTGGTCGGCTCGGAGGGCTTGTCTCCGGGGCAGAACGTGGTGGGCTCAGACGGCTTTTCGCCATCCCCAGGACATGCGGCAGATGCCGTGCCGATGGTCGCGAATGAGGCGACCGCGACGACGGCGAGACCGCGAGCGAGAGTTCGTACTAACATAACCGGTGCATAAGGCCCTCCCGCTCGGACCACAAGTACCAGGCCCGCCAAAGGCTGTCGGGTGACCCGCGATTCGCCGGCGCCGGGCTACTGCGCCAGTTTGGCCCTGACGAAATCGAGGCGGTCTTGGCCGAAATGCATCTCATCCCCCACGAAAAAGGTCGGAGCGCCAAAGACCCCCCGGGCGACGGCGTTCTCCGTGAGCTCGCGAAGGCGGTCTTTCGTCGTTTGGTCCTGTGCGCGTTGCAGGAGGTCGCCGGGGTCCAGGCCGGCCTCGGCCAGGCTGCTGCCGAGCACGTTGGGGTCGTTGAGGTTGGCGCCATCGACCCACATTCCACGGAACATGGCGTCGAGATAGGGGTGGAACTCGGCGGTGTCGAGAAGAGCGGTCGCCCCGCGCATCAGCAGCAAGGTGTTGATCGGAAAGTGCGGGTTGAACGTCAGGGGGACTTCGTAGCGGGCAGCGAAGCGAGCCAGGTCCTGACCCATCCATCGGTTCTTCGCCGCGACGGTCACCGGGCTGGTATTGCCCGAGGCCTTGTGAACGGCACCGAGGAGGATGGGAATGTACTTCGCTCGGACGCCGTAGGCTTCCTCGATCTTGGGGATCTGAGTCCACGCGAGATAAGACGTTGGGCTTCCAAAATCGAACAGGAACTCGAAGTCGGACATGTCAGAACCTTTCCATGTAAGGGCGCAGATCAAGCTCGTGCGTCCAGGCGTTCTTCGGTTGCTTGTAGAGGTGCCAGTAATTGTCCGCGATCGCTTCCGGATCGAGCAGGCCGTCGACGGCCTTGAGATCCGCCGCGCCCGGGAGGTTCTCGAGAACCCATGCGGTATCGATGCCACCATCGATGATGACGTGCGCGACGTGGATGCTCTTAGGCCCCAACTCGCGAGCCATCGATTGGGCGAGCGCGCGAAGCGCGTGCTTCGCTCCTGAGAACGCCGAGTATCCAACCCCTCCTCGAACACTTGCCGTCGCACCAGTGAAGAGAATCGTGCCGTGCCCACGCTCGACCATCCGCTTGGCGGATTCGCGCCCAGTCAGAAACCCCGAGAACGCGGCCATCTCCCACACTTTGCGATAGACCCGCGAGGTGGTCTCGAGAATGGAGAAATTGACGTTGGCCCCGATGTTGAACACCGCGACTTCGATAGGACCGACATCGCGCTCTATGCGTTCCACCAGATCGACCACCTGTTCTTCGTCGCGCGCGTCGACGCCAAACGCGACAGCGCGGTGCCCCTCGGCTTCGATCTCGGAGACGAGCGAAGTGAGTTGGTCGCGATGGCGGCGGACGACGCAAGCGATGAAGCCCTCGCGCGCGAAGCGTCTCGCGATGGCCCCTCCCGTGAAATCGCCCGCACCAACGACGAGACAAACGGGGGCTTCGTTGGCAGTCATGGCCCGATTATGAATTAGAACTCAGAAGCCGCACCTGAAAGGCTAGATGGAGCGTCTGAGGGACGGTCCGTTTCCGGGGCACACCCACCCCCGGGTTCCTCCAGCCTTCCTTTGCCGCCAGCTTCTTTCGAGGAATCCGCGCTCAAGGTGTCACGGAAGCCGGTGCTCGCGCCTAACCGGGTAAACCTCGAAGAAAGGACCGTTGATGTACCAGCTCAAGACGACCGCCCTGGTGGGCCTCCTCTTTGCGATTCCGACGATTTACGGCGCTCCCGGCGTCGCGTTCGCCGACGACTCTTGCGGTTGCGATCGCCGCTGCGACTGCGGCGACGATGGGTGTGACGGAGACTGCAACTGTGAGGACGGATGCGACTGCGGCGACGATTGTGACTGTGATCACTGCGAAGTTAGATACTAAGCTCCAGCGTGGCCGAACCCTTCGCGCGTGAGGAGCTCGACGCCGCGATGCTACGGTTGGCAGACGGCGATCGCACTGCGGTCGATGTGGTCTACCGTATCCTCTGGCCAATGGTCGTCCGATACTGTCAGAGGCTTGTCGGAGGTTCTTCGGATGCCGAGGATCTGGCGCAAGCCGCGTTGATCAAACTGTTCGCACAGGCTCACAACTACGAACCTGACAAACGGCCCGAGGCGTGGGCTCTGACGATCGCCGCATGGGAATGCCGCAGCTATCACCGGAAGCGGTCACGCATGGAGAGGAATCTCGAGAAGATGCAAGCGCTACCACGAGAACAGGCTCCCGACACCGCAGAGGCCGCATGGAAGGGCCAGGCGATGTCTGCTCTGGAGCAGCTCGTGCGTGACATGTCTCAACGCGACCGGCAGGTGTTGGTCGACTCGTTTGTCAACGAGTTGGCCGAGCCGGTGCATCGGAAGCGTAAACAACGCATGCTCTCGAGGCTTCGTCGGCGATGGAAGGAAGTCTATGGCGAAGAGTGAGGCACAGCGACTACGAGAAGCGCGTCGAGCGTTGTCCTTCGGCCGTCTCCAATTGGCGTCGACCGCGGTAGTCGCTGCCTTGGTGCTGATGCTTGTGGCCTGGTTGCTAGGCAACGGGGGAAAGACGATGTGGATCGGGACCCTGCTAGCGGTTGTCGCGGCGTACAGTCTCTTCGTCGGACGGGCGCTCGGCCGCGCGGTTCTGCCGGCCTTTGCGATTGGGCTCATCCCGTTCTCTGCGCTCTTGGCCATTCAGGCGTTGACCGGCAATGGCTGTCACATGGGCGGGTGCGCCACGCTTTGCCTCCCGACCTGTGTCCTGTCAGGTTTGATCGCCGGAGGGCTGTTGGCCTTCGTCTCGATCCGCGTTCGCGCCACGCTGGCGTTCGTTGGGGCCGCGGCGGGCATGATCTGGTTGGTGGGCGCGCTCGGGTGCCCATGCGTCGGTGTGTCGAGCCTGGTCGGTATGGCCGCGGGTATCGCTGTACCCGCGGGATCGGTCATCCCAAGGCTCCTCGAAGAAGGGCGCGGCTGAGCTTCAGCGTCGGCTCCGGTGCCTCGGGCGAACCATGCTAAGCCCCTGATCGTGCCACTCGACCCCGAGATCGCTGCCCTCGTCGACGCCTGGTACGCGCTCGGGGTGCCGCCCATCGACACGATGTCGCCCGCGGAGTGGCGACGGCGTTACGCCGAGCTCAAGCACGGGACGGTCAGCCTTCCGGTGCGGAGCGAAGACCGCGTGATTCCGGGCCCTGACGGGCCCTTGGCGATTCGGATCTATCGCCCTGCGGACCAGGAAGGCTCGGGCGCGTTGGTGTACTTTCACGGCGGGGGGTGGGTCGTCGGCAGCGTTGCGAGTCACGACGAACGGTGTCAGCGACTCTGCCACGGTGCCCGTTGCGTGGTCGTGTCCGTCGACTACCGGTTGGCGCCAGAGGATCCCTATCCAGCAGCCGTCGAAGACTGCTACGCAGCGACCATGTGGGTGACCCAGCACGCCGCCGCGTTGGGGGTCGATCCGTCGCGCATCGCGGTCGGCGGTGACAGCGCCGGTGGCAATCTCGCAGCGGTCGTCGCGTTGAAGGCGCGGGACAGGAACGAAGGCAGTTTGTGCTTGCAGGTCTTGGTGTACCCCGCGGTCGATCGTAACTTCGACCGCCCTTCCTGTGTCGACAACGCCGAGGGTTACATGTTCACGACCGCAGACATGCGTTGGTATGTTGAACAGTACGCGAGCGACCCCGCCGTCCACGGAGACCCTTACTTCGCCCCGCTCCGAGCCGATTCGCTCGAAGGATTGCCAGCCGCTCTCGTCATCACAGCGGAGTTCGACCCGCTGCGCGACGAGGGCAATGAGTATGCGGCGCGCCTCGTCGAAGCCGGGGTGGAGACCCGCCACATCTGTTACGAGGGTGCAGTACACGGGTTCCTCGGCTGGTCTGACGGTTCCGCGATCGCGCGTTCGGCGATCGCAGAGATCTGCAACGCGCTTCGTAATCGCTTCGTCTAGTGCGTAGCAGCTATGGCTGCTGGTACACGCGGACGTAGTCGATCACGAACTCCTGCGGAAAGACCGTCGTCGCGTCGGGACTTCCGGGGAGGTTCCCACCGACGGCCAGGTTCAGCAGCAGGTGAAAGTCGACGTCGAACGGTGCGGGGAAGGGGCCGCCCGTCGAGAACCAGTCGTTCCTGACGCTGTAGAGCGCACCGTCGAGGTACCAACGGATCTCACCCTCTCGCCACTCGACCGCGTACTCGTGGAAATCCCCCTCGGTTCCGGGCGGCAGGAACGTGCTCGTGCTCGAGAACAGATTGCCCGGGAACGTGTCGCCGTAGTGAATGGTGCCAAACACGCGCTCCGGCTCGCTTCCGATCGACTCCATGATGTCGATCTCCCCGCTCGCGGCCCAAACCCCGTAGATCGACGGGTCGCTCGACAGCATCCAGAACGCCGGCCACAAGCCTTGTCCCTCGGGCAGGCGTGCCCGCATTTCGAAGCGACCGTAGGTCCAGTCGCCGCGCCCGAGGCTTCGAAGGCGGCTCGACGTGTAGGCGTAGCCGCCGACGGATTCCTCGCGGGCCTGGATCGTCAGAACGCCACCGCCCACGGTCGCGTTGTCTTCGGTGTACCATTGGAGCTCGTTGTTGCCCCAGCCTGGGATGCCGAGTTCGGTTCCGTCGCCGGTTTGGAGTTCCCACTTGGATGTGTCGACGGAGTCTCCATCGAACTCGTCGGCCCAGACGAGCTCACAACCCGGGAGGGAGACGCACGGGCTCTCCGCTTCCTCGCAGGTCACCTGGAAGCTCTTCATCTTCTGGCAGTCACCATCTCCGACGATGACGAAGAGCGTTTGCTCACCCACGGCGTCGTCGCATGTGTAGGTGGTTGCGGGCGAAGAGGGGTCGACGAAGCTTCCATTCGTTGCGGCCAACTCGATGCTCAGCGGGTCTCCATCCGGGTCTTTCGCCAGCACGGTGATCGAGGACCCCGCGGCGGGCACTTCGTCGGGGACCGCGTTGAAGAAGAAGAGGTCCGGGCACTGATTGTCGACGACGGTCTCGAAGGTCGCGTCAATCTCGACGTTTCCGCTCTCGTCCACGGGTTCGACGATGCAGGTCAAGACCAAGCTGACCTTGACGGTTTCGTTGGGCACGACCGTGAAGTCTCCGGAGCCCGTGCACAGGGGCTCACCATTGTCGTCGGACGCCGTGATCGCGATACTGCAGTCGCCGACGGGTAGGTCCATGATCACACCCCAAACTGGGGGGTCTTCTTCGTCATTGACGTTGAACTCGCCGCTGAGCTCGATGCCCGCGTCGCACGTCAATTGAAAAGACACAGCCTTCACGTCGGTATTGCCGACGACCAGCTGAATGCTCACGCCTCTGACCGTGGCCGAGTCTGGTCCTGTGTCGCTTGCGCATGCTGCGAGCGCGACAGCGGAGACTGCTAGGCAAATGAGCGAAAGGTACTTCATCACATCAGAGGAACGGGAGAGAGGGGAGTTCGCGCGAGACCCGTAAAGGTCGCGCCGGCACGCTGGCAAGAGTCCCGCTAACTCTGCCAGCGTGCCGCGCGTGGCGCGCGAGCAGTCGTTGCCTATGCCCTGGCAGCGACCGCACGCACACCATTACTGCTGTTTACTCGACGACAATGGTCACGTTGTCGAAGAAGACGTCAGCGCCGCAGCCCTCGATGGGCCCGCATCCAACCTTCAGCTGAAGGGTCACGCCGCCGCTGACATCGGGTCCAAGCGTCGTGTTCCAGGTGAAGGACTGCCAATCCGGGGTCGGGAA
>JBCCEK010000037.1:0-26555 GCA_039030295.1 Myxococcota bacterium
ACTCTGCGACGCATCGGATGCGCGGTGGAGTGACCCGTAGCCCCCGTGGCGCGCAAAGACTTCTATCCGCTGAAGCGGTACGCTCCGACCTAGTCCCTCGATTGCACGCGGTGTACCGATGCCTCCAACTCGACGACTGAAACGCACTCACCGTCCCTTGGCAGCGTGGGGCCTCCTGGTACTCCTCGTCTTTCTGGGTCTGACTGCACTGGGCGGAGGAGTCGAGCTGGTGCTCTTCCCTCACGGCAACGAGTACGTTCCCGGGGCATGGCTGGACGGGATGCCCATGGTCGACACTTGGGTGGTCCCGGGACTTGTCCTTGGGATCGGATTCGGGCTTGGTTCACTTGTCGCCGGCTACGGAATACTGCGCCGACCCCATTGGAGATGGCTGTGTGGCGTCGAGAGCGCGACCAGTCATCACTGGTCATGGGCTGCTACGTGGTTGATCGGGATCGGCATGTTGGTCTGGATCCTCCTCGAATTGATCTACATCTCCGAGCGTTCGTTCATCGAGGGCGTTTACGGCGCGGTGGGACTCCTGCTGGTCGTGCTCTCTCTGTTCCCGTCCGTACGCCTCTACCTTAGACCCCGTGCAGCGGCGGGGAGCCTAAGACAAGGAGCGGAACCATGACGGCATCGCTACTGGCGGAAGGCGGCGGCCAATGGATCCGCGTCGTGCTCACGATCTATTCGTGCGTGAGCTTCGCCCTATTGTGGGTCGGGTTCGCAGTCGCACTCGTCGTGGACCGTGGTTGGCTCGATCAGCTCTGGTCGTGGCTGCGGGGGCTGCCGGCCGCGCTGGAGATCCTCGCGTGGATCGCGTTTCTCCCCATCGCTGTGTCCTTGTGGATCTGGCAGGCGCCATGGCCTACATCCCTCCGCACCGTCGGCTTCTTTGGGATTCTTGCCTGGACGCTACTCGCGATATCGAGCCTGGTTCGGCTCGTGCGATCGACGCCGCGCTAGCCGGCCGCTGCCCTTCCCGAAAAGTGGCGGGGCTGTAGAGGGCGCTGCCGGGACTGAAGCGATGCTGTACGCTGCGGCGCTGACCGCGCAGAGCTTCACACCGCGAACCTCCGAAACCCATCCCACTCCGTGAGAAACTCCACCCCTCGCTTCCAACTCGGCATCATTGGCGACGCCACGTAAAACAAGACAAGGGAGGACTTCGGTCCTCCCTTGTCTGTCGCGCACGTCGCCTCCTTGCAGTGCGCTGGCTCTTGGAATTGACAGCAGGCAACGAAAGCGTTACATTGGTACCAAGTTACCAATCATTTCTGGTAAGGAACGGGCAGACAATTGGCAAAGAGAGCGAAGGCGAAGAAGGAGCGCACCGTGCAGCGAGTGCAGACGGGGGTTCGGATGGAGAAGCGTCTCGTGAAGGTGCTCAAGGGTCTTGCGGAGTACTACGACATGTCCCTTGGCGACTTGCTCGAAGGAGTCGTGCTCCATGCGTTCGACGGAAAGTGCGCATTCCCCAGGGACTCGCTGCGCGTCATCGAGCAACTCAAGGAACTCTACGACTTAGACCTCGATGCCTCCGACAGCCACAAACTGACGGAAGGATGAGCACCATGACCGAAGCCCACAGCGCGTCCGAGCAGGACAAGAGTTTCATCGAGGCACTCGAAGCGTTCGAACTTGCCCCTGGCGACTTCGACCACCGCGCGCACCTGCGAATGGCCTACGCCTACCTGTGCGAGCACGATGCGACGACAACCTGTTGCAAGATCCGTGAAGCCCTCCGCGGCCTGTTGGCGCACGCCGGCATCGAACCTTCCACAAAATATCATGAAACGATGACCCAGGCATGGGTCCTGGCGGTGCGTCACTTCATGGCATGCACGCCAACAACCAAATCCGCAGCGGAGTTCCTCGAGGCCAATCCGGAGCTTCTCGACACTCGAATTATGTCGACGCACTACTCGAGGGAAGCGCTCTTTTCGAACGTAGCCCGACGCTCGTTCGTCCCCCCGGACCGGGCATCGATACCGACCTAGGCGCGCAACCGCGTAAGCGTGATGACTCTACGGCGGCTCCCAACCTGGCGAGCCGGACGCAGCGGTGCGCCTCAACGACGCTATCAAGGAGAAAAAGAATGAACACCACCATGTCAGACAAGAAAGTCGCGGAGATGAGGGCCGAAGGGCCTAAGTACCGACGTAAGGTCATCAACCACACGCAAACGTTTCAAGCCGCACCGGATCAGCTGTTCCCGCTCCTCTGTCCGACCACCGAGTTTGACTGGATGGACGGATGGCATTGCGAGATGATCTACGCGAAATCTCTCTATCAAGAGTACAACGCGATCTTCCGAACGAACTATTTCGGGTTCGACGAGGTTTGGGTCGTCTCGCATTTCGAGCCCAATCGGATCATCGAGTTCACGCGCATCTCGGAACACCTGTCGATCAAGGTAGACGCTCGCCTTTGCGATAATCTAGACGGAACCACGACCGGGAACTGGATCGTAAACGCAACCGCGCTTTCCAAGGAGGGCAACGAGGCGCTCGAGAACATGACGCCCAAAGACGAGCCCATCGGCGTATTGCTCGGGGCGCTTGACTACTACGTCAACAACGATTCCATTCAGCCGTTGCCGGACAAGCTCTTCAACAAAAGGTAGACACCACATCGTCAGGTAGGCCCTATCCAATGCCTGTCCGGTAGCGCCCCCATCCCTAGCGATACTTCTTCAGGGCCGATAGTTCAAACTCTGACAACCCAGGGGACGCCACAAGCTCGGCAGCCGGAGGCTAGTGACTCATTCGATCGCCTTGTGCGTCGCGGCCGCCGTCGGAGGCTCCGCGCTAGCTGACGATGGCGAGGCGTTTCTCTTCGCGAGGCTGCTCGGGATCGTAGGCGAAGCCCTCGAACCAATCTCGGAACTCTGCGAGGGTCTTGTCGGTTTGGTGGGGGTAGTTGTCGGGTTCTTGGACTTTGCGGTTGTTCCAGATGGGGGCGTCTTCGTAGGTGGCGTACCACGATCCTAGGAAACCGACCGTATGCTCCAACCACTTGAGGGGATTGAGGCTGCGATGGCCAATGCCGATCTGAGTCAACAGGCACTTCTTGCCCTCGATGATGGTGAGTAAGTTGCAGAGGTCGGCATCGCCCGCGCCCGCTTTGGACTTCAGATAGGTATTGAGGGGGCCATCAAAGTGGGTGATCACCTCTGAGCGACCTCCTGAGAAGTACGAGAGCGGCGGCGTAAGGACAACCGACATGGTTCCGATGGCCTTGTGGCCGCTGGGTTTGAACACGCCGTCCTGGATCTGCTTTCCGAACATCGAGTGCGTGAACTCGAAGTGCCGAGGATCGACGGAGTTGTCGAGGGGGACGCTCGGGTGGTGCAGCTCGAGCATCCGGGCATGGTGCCAAAGGACATCGGGGAACTGTTCCTCGTCCAAGAACTGCGGAGGCTCCCATCGCGGCTCGACGCCCACACGGTCGAAGTACGCGAAGGCGAGGCCACGGTTCTCCGAAACCGGATAGGCGCGAATGGGTCGATGCTTCGGGTTCACGCCCTTTCCATCGCCGTGGAACGTGCGGCCGTGCATGGGGCATTGGATGCACTCCTTCACCACGCGCCCCGTCGTCATGTTCACGCCGAAGTGCGAACAGTAGGGCTCGATCATCCTGAGTTCGCCCGATTCGGTGCGAAAGACCAGGCACTCCTCGTTCATGAAGGTCCGGGGCGTGATCTCCTTCTTCGGGTAGTCCTTGGAAAACCCGATAAACATCCATCCGCGATAGTTCATGAAGCCCTTTCCTTCGTAATGCGAACTTAGATTCGCATTTTAGTGTCCCCTTGTCCAGTCGGCGCGGCCTATAATCGCGGGGATGTCGCGCCGTGGCCGCCGGGCCTTTCAAGAGCCCAAACAACAGCGAACCCGCGAACAGCTGTCGCAGATCCTGAGCGTCGCGGATCGGCTGTTCGCTGAGCGCGGCTACGAGGGAACTCGCCTCTCGGACATCGCGGCGGCGGTCCCATGCTCGATGAGCACCATCTACGATCGCTTCGCGAGCAAGGAAGAGCTCCTCCGCTACATGCATCGTCAGGGTACCGAAGAAGCCATCGCCATGATCGATCAGATCGAGCCCGCCGACGCATCTGACGTGGACCTCCGCGTCGTTCTTCCGACGGCGGTGCAGATCGGGCTCTCGCTCATCGAGCGTTTCGGCGGTCGAAGGCGCGCGGTGGCCGAGCGCGTGCACGCAGACCCCGTGCTCTTGTCCTTAGAAAGCGAACTCAGAGAAGCGCTGGTCGAATCGGGGCGTCGCTTCCTGCTGACCTATCGCCATCAGTTCGGGCACCCAGACCCCGAGCTTGCCGCAAGCCAGGCCATGCACCTCATGATGGTGCTCACCGAAGAACGCCACAGCCCGCTCCCCGTCCCAAGACCCCTTCAAGTCGACGACGAGAGCTTCATCCGCGAGGCCTGTCGCATGGTCACGGCCTACCTCGGAATCGAGGATACGGGCTGAACCATCGCACATACTGAGGGAACGATGATCGAGTCTCGATCATGTTCGACACGCTTTGCCCCGAACTATTTCGCGCCCGCGCGCGAGAACGCGAAAGCCCGACCTTTCGGCCTGGCCTTCGCGATTCTTCCGCAGCGTCCCTCGAGGGCTAGTGGCGCCCCGCTAGGTCGCATGCGCGTCCGAGTTGGCGGGCACCTTTGTCGAGGAAAGCAGTCTCGCGCGAATCACGCCACGCCCGGACTGCGTCGAGGCCGCTGCGAAGGCGCTGGCGGATGGCCCTCCACTCGGGCGCTGTCATGTCGCCCTCCGCGATTGCGATGGCCGAGGCCTCTCTCGCTTGACGCGCGAGTTCGCGAATCTGACGGACGTCCGCCTCGACGGACTGCTCGCAAACCGCATCGACGTAAGCCGCGTTGGCAGCTCGGTCTGCCGCGGCGCACGTCGCGTCTCGAACCAGGAGCTCGCGTCGTTGGGGGGCGTACTTCGTAACGCCTCCCGTGATCGGAGGGGTGACCGCGTCAATCGAGACGCCAGCCGGGACGGGAAACGCAGGCGGAATAACTCCCGCGGCCGCCGCTTCCAAAAAGCACCGTGTGAAGATTCGGCGAATCGGCGAGTTCCCAATGTAGACCGCCCCGTCGGGCCCCAAGCTCGTCACCGCGACGGACTCGTCGAGCCCCTCGGAAGCCCACCGGGGCTCGCCGGTCTCGCGATCGAAGAGCACCACGGCCTGGGAGATCGGAAGCTGCAGGCTGCCGGCGTCGAGACCGACACCGACGAAGGCGGCGATTCCGTTCGCGGCGATCCCGACGCCCAACAGATTGAATTGGGTCAACACCGGTTGCAGCGGGACCGGAACATCGAACACCTCGGGGCTTCCGGTCCAGCCGAACTCCGCGTGGTCGCCGCGGTCGTACACCTGACGAATCGACTGCTGCGTTGAGGCGTAGATCTCGTCATTGTCGCTGGCGACGGCAACGGACGCGAAGATCTGCGCCCCGACATCGACGCTCCACGCGAGGCTACAGTCTTCAGCGTCGATCGAAAGCAGAGAACCAGAGTTGTCCCCGAGGTACACGCGAGACCCGTCGGCCTTGAGCGAAGGCGTCGACGCCGAACCGCCATCGAAGTCAGCCCTGCAGACCAACTGGGCCTTGGGCTCCCCGTCACGCGTTCGGCGGACATCGATGCGATACAATGCGCCGAACTCCGACACACCATCCAGCGAGCCATCCGCGTCGTCGGGGGCGGTGGCTGCGATCCAAATTCGACCCGTGTTGGGATCGATCGAAAATGAGTTGGCGACCTCGATGCCATTGCCTAGGACCGCGTTGATGAGCGCGTCGGGCCCACCACCGAAGGCCGCGAGGTTGGTGAGCTCGAACAGCTTGGCTCCAATGCAAAGCTCGACCGCTGGAGGCACGTCCGCACCTGCGGGAACCGGGCTCGCCTCGCCTGGAAGCTCGATGGGACCAAACGTCGGCGCACCTGTCGTGCGGTCGAGCCCCAACAAGAACCCGTCAGTACTGACCGCGACGATCGAGTCGGTGGGACGGTGGTACTGAACGCCGAAGACCCCGACTTGGGCCACATTGGGAAATCCCGCCGGAACGTCCCAAATGACCGAACCGTCGGGACGCACGGCCAGTGCCCGATCGGCAAGCACCACGAAGATCGCCTCGGCCTGGTCGTTCGTCGGGTCGCGCAGGATCACCGGCGTCGAGAACCCAGCCAGGCCTCGTGTCGTCGCAGGAATCGCCCATCGCCGCGACCCGTCGGTAGGGTCGAGCGAGATCAACACCACCGGTTCGTATGGAAGCAAAGGGGCGAAGTACACGTTGCCGTGATTGTCGAAGACGGGACCTGTCGGGTTGTAGGTTGCAACCTCGGTTTGCCAGTCAGTTTCGAAGACGGGAGCGACCGCGCGCTGGATCTCGTCCGAGCTCCGGGGGCCACCGTGGATGTTGCGCCATGTCGCCTGCGAGCTGAGTGCACGCGGACGACGCTCGACATCCCGGCATCCCGCAGGGGTCCAGTTGGTGAGCGATGGGCTGGAAAACTCCTTGGTCGTGACAAGCTGCGCCGAGGTGAGGTTCGCGGCGAAGCTCGCTAGTATCAACGCGATCGCCGGAATGGCGGAAACGGGGTTACGCGGCATGATCTTCTCCTTTTGCGTCGGAGGCCCGCACAATAGGGGACTCGTCCGTGCCCCAATGCTGGCGCGTGCCGCGCTTGACCCGGAGTTGGAACGGGACGAGAGTGATGTTCGAATCGGCCAATGCAAGACCTCAAGCGCCACACCGCCACCCATCACAACCAGCAGCTCGGAATCTCGGCCCTGCTCGGACGCGCCCTGCTCGCCAACCTCGCGCAGCTCGCAATCGACACGGAAGCCGTACGCGAAGCCGCCGGCGTTGAAGCCGAACGTCTCGCGGATCCAAGGGCGCGGCTATCACACCGTGAAATCGCGACGATGTTCGAGGAGGCCGAACGGATCAGCGGAGATCGCACCATGAGCCTCCAAATCGCGGCGCAGACACGGACCCTTGCGGGTGGAGGCGTCCTCGGCCCGTTGATCCTGAGCAGCAGCGACGGTGCGCAGGCCCTCGACTACTTGGTCCAGTACGGAAAGCTGCTTGCGGGTGAGCTCCGGATCGCGCCGCATCGGTTTGCAAGCAACTGGGTCGTGCGGTTCGTCCCCGCAGACGTCGACCTCGAGCTGCTGTCTCGGATGATGGAGTGTCTCTTGGCGGTCGCCGTTCGGGCGTTTGAGCTTGCCTTGAACACGAAGGTCCAACCCAGCCAGGTTTCCTTTCGCCACGCGACTCCGTCCCATGTGGAGCCATTCCGTCGCTTCTTCGGTTGTGATGTGTATTTCGACGCCGAGTACTACGAGCTGCGCCTCCCCCAGCAGTCGCTGAGCCAGAGTGCCACTGGGGCCCACCCACGCATCGTGGAACAGCTCGAGGAAATGGCCGAAAGCGAGCTCAGGCTGATTTCGCCACGATTCACTACGGCCGTTCGCGAACGGATCGCGGTTCTGTTTGAGCAGGACGCGCAGGCGAGTCGCGCAAACGTCGCCCACGCGATGAAGCTGACGGAACGGACGCTCCAGCGGCGCCTCGCGGAGGAGGGAACCACGTTTCGTGAAGTCGTCGAAGGGGTTCGGTGCGACCGCGCATCAGCTCTCCTCCGAGATCCCGGCGTACGCGTAGCCGATATTGCTTACGCGATCGGCTACGACGAAGTCACCAGCTTCACGAAGGCATTTCGACGATGGACGGGCGACACCCCGACCGCGTTCCGCTCCCGCCACGTCGATGAACGCGAGTCATAGCAGGAAGGGAATCAGCTTCAGTATTTCCGCGAATGCTGCCGCATTCATTGCGCCTCCCGAGCTCGTTGCCAGGCGCCGATGGTAGGTCGGGATCCAGCGGAGAACCAGGGCATTGAGGACGGGCCAACTTGGCCCTATCTTGATCCTGATGCTCCCGATTCAGGTCAGGGACGTACGAGTGCGGTTCGAGGGGGTGCCTCGCCATTGGTTCGCGGGTCATGCCGCGGCGACGCATCTCTCGAACGCGCTGAACATGCTCTTTCCGGCGGGGGAGCGGTTCTTCATTCGCAGCGTGCGGTACTACGCGGACCGCTTCGATGATCCCGCGATCCAAGAACAGATGCGGCAGTTCTTTGGGCAAGAGGGCTCGCACGCGCGGGAGCACCAACGGTTCTTCGAGGTGCTCGAAGCGCAAGGCTTCGAGGTCGAGCGCTTCCTCGGGGCTTATGAGCGCTTTTCGCTCGGGATCGAGAAGTTGATGCCGCCGGCGCTTCGCCTCGCGACGACCGCAGCGGCCGAGCACTTCACCGCGAGCCTCGCCGACAACGCGTTGCGATCGTCGGTCTTCGAGGAGATCCATCCTGCGATGCGAGAGCTGCTCTTGTGGCATGCGGCCGAGGAGATCGAGCACAAGGCCGTGGCGTACGACGTGCTGCAGGCGGTGAACTCGAGCCGGGCGCTTCGCGCGGCCGGCCTCGCGACGGCGACGACGCTCCTGGTGACCTGGTGGATGATCGCCTTCGTCATGTTCGCGAAGCAAGACGGGATGACCGTGCGCGAAGCGTTCGCCTCCCTGCGAGACGCCGACGTTGAGGGACGTCACGAGGCGCCGCAGACGGTGATGCGACGGGCGCTCAAGGAGTACCTCGCACCGGACTTCCACCCTTGGAACCACGACAACAGCGACCTCGCGAGCCGCTTCCTGAAAAGCATGCCGTCGGCCGCCTGAGCACCGCTCGAGCCGCTACTGCCTACGCGCCTACCCCGCTGCTCCAGCCCAACGCATCGTCTTCTTCTCGATGTTCCCGAGGCCTCTGGGAACGGAAGGGTCGCGTAACGACGTCTCCTCCCTCCCGCCCCCGCCGATCATGGCAAAGCGAGGCAGTCGTCGGGTCCCGCGCTGCAGCTGAAGGTGCAAGGCCGGGCGTCGGTGCAACGGCCGTCGACGCACCGCGAACTATCGCGCCAAACGACGCACTGGCCAGCTTCGTTCGAGAGGACATCTTCGATGTAGGACTCGAACTGGCAGCAATCGCTGTCGACCTCACACTGCTCGGCCGAGAGGCAGCAAACGCTGCGCGGAATGCCTACGCTTTGCTCGACGCCGAACCCGCTACAGCACGCAAAGATCGGCCTGCCGACGAAGGTCCCTCCGTTCCGGATGCAATCGGGGGGCGGCTCATCGCAGACGGCGGGGGTCATGATGCCGTTTCGTTCGCAGACGCACGGGTCGGTGATCACCCGGCCGCTGATGATGCACCGCTGCGGCTCGTTGCAGTTGTCGTCTTCGCAGCAGTGGCTCGGCCCAGGATCCGTCAAGAAGCACCCCACCACGTCCACGTGACAGCGTAGGCAACTCGGAGGGCACTCGGTCCGCCTCTGAAGGGCACCGAGCACGTTTCCGCAGCCCATCTCAGCGTCGGCGCACTCTCGGTCGATGCACACGTCGTGTCGGTCACAACACGCTCCCTTGGACGTGCAATCGTACTCGTGAATCTGGTCGCAACCCGAGGTGTTTCCCGGAGCGCTGCTGGCGCCTTTCGGCGCAACGGGAAGTGAGAGCTGCGCCGTTTGTTCGTCCCCGCCATTTCGATAGAGAAACATGGAGGCGACGCCAGCAGCCTCCGGAGACGACGGAAAGCCCTCGATCGTGAAAGCCGAGCCCGCGTCTCGTCCGGCGACACGAAACTGCACTTCACTCGTCGTGCCGGAAACCACCCAGGTGAACTCCGAGTTGCCATTGATCACGCTTCGGTAACCAGTGGAGGTGGCGGTCGTCACCGCCTCGTCCTGGCCCAGCGCGAGCACGTTGCAGGTCGGATCGCCTTCGGTACACGCCTCGTTTGGGTCCGAGGCGCATCCAGTTGAGGCGTGCACGAGGACTATGGACAGCATGGTGGCGGCTGGGCGCACGACGCGAGTGTAGTTTCGGGGGTCGCCGCTGACAACGATCCCCACGTGCCGGCCGTGCTGTCTACTAGCCCGGTTCGAGAATGCGGCCGCCCCACCCTCGCCCCGGCTTCCAGGTTTGGGTGACTGCGGGTAAGGATGTCGCCCATGATCGCGTTCGACCATGCTGTCGTCGTCGTTTCGAGCCTGCCTCGCGCGGTTCGCGAGTTCGAGGAACTTGGCTTCAGGGTCACGCTCGGAGGGACAACCGGACCGGTCCACAACGCCCTGGTGATCTTCCGGGACGGAACGTACGTGGAACTGACAACGACGCGGCTGGCCGTCACGCGAGCTACCTTTCGTGCGCTGTCCGGTATCGGCCTCTTGCATCGCATCGCGCGGGGTCGCGACGACATGTTGGGGCGGTTCCTTCCTTGGCTCGGAGCCGCGGAGGGTCCGGTGGACTGGTGCATCCGGGTCGACGATCTCGGCGTCACGATGCGCCGACTTCGAGACGGCGGGATCGACGTGATGGCACCCCAGGCGTTCGAGCGAACGCGGCCGGACGGTGAGGTGGCACGCTGGTCCCTTGCTGGACCTCGCGATACGCGCCTTCCGTTCTTCATCGAAGACCAGACTCCGGTCGAGGTGCGTGTGCCCAACGTCGACGGGGCGTTCCATCCGAACGGGGCGGAGGGCATTCAGGCACTCGAGTTGTCTTCTGCCGTCCTTCACGGAGTTGAGGCGATGTTGGGCGCTTTGGCCGATGAGCAAGAGAGCTCTGGCGACCTCGGGAACGTCGAGCTCTCAGTCTCGAACTCGCGCCGGCTTTTCGGGCTTCGCATCTTCGGCGCGAACGATCCGATCGACCTAGACCCACACAAGACTTCCTGCACGCCGATTCGCCTCGTGCGCTGATCCCGATATCCCGCTGCGCACCGGCCTCGAGCCGACAACGTCCAGGATTTCACGTCGCACGTCCCTACCCACGCCCGGCGCGAAGCGTATCGAGGTGATGAATCGACACACGCGCAGCACTCTCGATCACGGACACCGGTGCCTTCGCTCTGAGCATCACGAACATCCCCAAGACCGACGCGGTGAAGAAGCTGGCCTCGGACCAAGTGTCAATGCCGCCCGGGAGCTCTCCTTCGTGGCGAGCGTTCTCGAGCGCAACGAAGAACGCGCGCGACACACGTTCGAAGTACCGCTTGACGAAGCCCTCACCGCTCGGATCATCGGGACCGAACTCCACGGCCGTGTTGCACAAGAGGCAACCCCGCCCCCCCGCCGGACCGCTGCTCGCAGTCCCAAAGAACTCGAGGAGTTCACGCACTTCTTGAAGCCCCGCCCCCGGAGCTTCGAGCGGGCCGAAGTTTCGTCCGAGCACCTCTTCGTCGTAACGCTGCAACGCAGCATCGAAGAGACGCTGCTTACTGCCGAACTCGGCGTAGAGGCTATACCGGTTCACGCCAAGCTCCGCCACGAGCATCTCCGCCGACGTCCTGGCGAAGCCGCGCTCGCGGAAGATCGCCATCGCTTTGTCGATCAGCGCCTCGCGGTCGTAGCTCTTCTTGCGTCCCATCGCCGATCCCCATTGACAGAATGAAGCTAGCACGATATCTAAACGATCGTTCTGAAAACATTCCAAGGAGAAGAGCCATGTCCGAAACGACGACGTTGGTGGTGACTGCAGTGCCGAACCCGAGCGAGATGGAATCGGTCCAACGGTACCTTCGCGGGGTGCTCCCGTTGCTTCAAGGCGCTGGCGGCAAGCTGGTGAAGCGACTGAAAGTAGGCGATGTCCTGCACGGGAAACCAAGCGGGATGGTGTTGGTGATGGACTTCGAATCGAAGGAACCCATCACCGGCATGTTCGAGTCAGACGAGTACGCCGAATTGATCCCAGCGCGCGACAAGGGGTTCGCAGAGATGAGCATTCTGCTGACCCAGCAACTCTAGCCGCTTGGTAGACGCCTCACGTGCGCGAGCGAATGAACGACCAATCAGCGACGGTACCGCAACGCAACGACGCCACCTAGCCAGCAGGGCTCCGCATGCAACGAAAGCGAACCGTGGTCCGGGCTGTGGTGCAAGCGGAGCCCGTCGCTTGCCAGCTCTGCCGAGGAGCCGAGCAGCGTCGTGACGAGGTCCTTCGGCCTACCGTAGTCGGATCCAAGCACATCGGCAGGAGCGGAAAGCCAGGCCCACGACAACGGGCGCATGTCTGTCGCGGAAACGCGGACGGACGCTTGGGTCGGTGAGGCGCTAGCCCCGGCCGCCGACCCAAAGAGAACGAGCGCGGCGGTCAACGCGAGCAACGAGATCGTGGTTCGGAGTGACCATAGCCTCTGCATGAGAATCGGTAGTGCAGGCGACGTGCCAGCTTGGAACAGACGCGAGTTGACGAGGAAACGCGGCTCTTCCCGGGGTATGGTCGATCCAACGACGCGTCCACGTCGCGTCACAAGCCGCCAGAACGACGGCTCCACGTCAGCGCTTGAATGGCCTCAGCAACCCTGCGGCGATCGCGAAGAGGCTGCTGCCGGCTTTAGGGGCGGTCCACCGTGGCGAGGAACTCCGGGACGCGTCTCGGCGGGAGCGCTTGTTCCAGGGCAAACGCGTAGCGCAGCAGGTCGGGTTCGCGGTAGGGGCCGGAGAAGAGCGAGACCCCGACCGGAAGGTTGTTGGCGTAGCCGGCTCGGAGAGTGATGTGCGGGTACCCGGCCATGGCCGGCATGGGGAAGCAGCCCCCGAGGATCTTATCGCCGACCACCGGGTCGATCGCGAACGCGGGGGTGCCGGTGGTGGGCGCGACGAGGGCGTCGAGCCCATGCGCCGCCATGGCCGCGTCGATGCCTTCGTCACGTGATTGGCGGCGGCACTTCTCCTTCGCGGCGAGGTACTCGGGCGCGTCGAGGCCGGCTGTCGCGTTCGCGCGTTCGAGGATCTCTTGGGCGAAGAAGGGCATGACGCGATCGGCGTGCGCGCGATTGAACGCGATCACGTCATCGAGTGAGCGCGCGGGGGAGGCGGGGTGTTCCGCCAGGTACTGGTTCGTCTGCACTTTGAAGGTGTGCAGACACATGACCAGCTCGTCCGCGCTCAGCAACTGGTGACTGCCGAGGCTCACATCGCGAACGATGACCGCCCCGAGGTCAGCCATCGTCGCGATGGCGTCTCCGACGACCGCATCGGTGCCTTCGTGAAAACCAAAGTAGTCCGCGACTACGCCGATTCGCGCCCCGGCAAGGCCGTTCGGTTCAAGGCAGTCGCGATAGTCCGCGCGCGCGTGCGAAGCGCCCTCCGCCGACGTGGGGTCTCTTGGGTCCGCGCCTGCGATCACGCTGAGCAAGACCGCGAGATCGGTCACGCTCCTTGCCATGGGACCGAGGGTGTCCTGCTGCGCGCAGATCCCCATCACTCCTGACCGGCTGACGAGTCCGACGGTCGGCTTCAGGCCGACCAGTCCGCACATCGTCGAGGGGTGTACAACCGAGCCGTCGACTTCGGCGCCGAGCGCGCCCACGCAGAGGTTCGCCGCGACCGCCGCCGCCGATCCCGAACTCGAGCCGCCCGGCGTCCGGTCGAGGACGTAGGGATTTCGGGTCTGGCCGCCCCGGCTGCTCCAGCCACTACAGGGCCGCGACGACCGGAAGTAGCCCCACTCGCTCATGTTGGTCTTGCCGAGGATGACCGCGCCGGCGCGACGTAGGGCGGCCACTGCAAAGGCGTCTTGGGGAGCGTGGTTGCCCTCGAGGGCGAGGGAGCCCCCGGTGGTCATCATTTGGTCCCCGGTGTCGATGCTGTCCTTCACGACGATCGGAACGCCGTGAAGCGGGCCACGCGGACCCTTGCTTTTGTGCTCCTCGTCGAGGGAGCGCGCAATCTCGAGTGCATCCGGGTTCAGCTCCACCAGCGCACGGAGCGCGGGACCCTGCTGGTCGAGCGAGTCAATCCGCGCGAGGTAGGCCTCACAGATCTCGACTGCAGTGGCGTCGCCCGTGTCGTAGAGGCGTTGCAGGTCGTCGATGCTGTACTCGGGGAGTTGCATATCGGCTATTTCGGTGCCCCGACTTCGAGGAAGCCTCGGGTGTGTCCGGTGGAGGTGTCGATGGTGTCCATGGCGGCGAATAGGGACTCTACGGGAACCCACGTGGGCGGATACTTGTGCGCGGCGGTATCGAGGACCAGCACAGAGTCGCTGTCGCGGTCATAGGCGGCAAGGGGCGAGATGTGACCGACGCGCCCTTGCCCAAGGGCCTCGCGCTGGTAGTTCACCACGACGTAGTCGCCCTCGCGGCTGAGGTTGTCCTCCAACACCTGCCGGAACTCGTCGACGGTCGACGACCCCGCGTAGTGCACCTCGACCTCCGCCCCGTGGGCCTCGAGAAGCCCGGCGAGGTCGGTGAGTGACATTCCGCCGAATGTGACTTGGAAGCGCGACCGGACGGGGTCGGTCTTGTCGTCGAAGAAGGTTTGCTGCGTGACGTCGTGACCCATGGCGCTCAGCACGGCGGCACCCGTGGCCACGCCACAGTAGCTCACGAGGGCTTGCGGCTCGAACGCGTCGACCAAGGGTTGATAGTCGGCTGCGGCCTCGGCACCCTCCAAGCGCTCGCTGCCGGCACTCGTGTCATGTGCGACCAAGCCTGCGGGAAGCGGAAGCCGTTGTTCGCGCGGTTGTAGTTTCCACCAGATGAAGCCGGTGAACCCCAGCGCCGACAGGACGAGGACGATCCCGAGGCCGACGAGTACTTTCTTCACGGAGCGAGACTCTACCCGACGGGAGGGTCAGGTGGCTCGACTTTCGACTTCACGTCGCGCCCTCGGGCCGGCGCCCGCGACCAGGACACTTCGGCGTGCCGCGACGCGCTACCTCTCGTCCTCGGCAAGAACGACCAAGAAGTCGTCCTCGGCGATCTCCACCTGCTCGTCTTTCCGCAGGTTGAGACGAACGCCGAAGTTCGCCGCCGCGTCGCGGCGAAGCTTGCCTCGGCGGATTCCGAGGCATATCTCGCCGCGTTTGGCGGCCTGGCCCATGATGTCGACGAACGACAGGGTCAACGGCAAGGACTCGAAGTAGAGGGGCGCGGGCTTTACGTAGATCTCGCTGCCGTCCTCTTGGAAGATGTCGTCGTAGAAGAGCTTGATTGCCGGCTGCTCGCTCAGCTGGGCGAGGATCATCGTGATGAGCTTGTTGCTGATGATGAAATCGTCCACATCGGTCTGAACGATGAGCGCCTGGTTCTCGGCGTTGAGAACCTGGGTGATGATCTTGGTCGCACGCTCCTCGGCCCGGTGGCCTCGTTCGTCGGCGATCTTCCGAAGCAGGAGCAAGATCATCAACGTGTCGGAATCGACTTGTTCGGGACTGGTGGCGCCGGTGGTTTGCGAGAGGATGACGACGTTGTCGTACGAGAACGGGTTGATCTGCAGGAGCTCGTCGTAGGACATGGGGTCGCCCTCGTGCAGCCGAATTTGAAGGCTCGGAAAACGACTGCCGAGCTCGGTGACGTGCGCGCCCATCTCCAAAGACGGCGACGATTGCATGATGTCGAAGACCGAACCGTCTGCGAGGTAGTCCGACGACTCCGATACGATGATGTCGCCAATCTCGTGCCAGCCGAGCACCAAGACCCGACGACGCGCCTCGTCGAGCCGACGGTGGGTGTAGGGGAAGTCTCGTGTCCGGTATAGGGCGTCCTTCGAAAACGCGATGGTCGAGTCGTCCTCCGCGAGGATCAGTGCTTGGTCAGTGTTCGCAAGTGCCTGGTCGGCCGGAGGCCGCAACGAGAGTGTTCCTTCGCCATCGAGGATCCCGAGAGGCACGCCGTCGCGCAGATGAAGCGCGAGGTCGCCGAACTTCACTCCGCGCCAATCGGCCCGGTGGAAGTACACTTCGGCCCCCGCGAACGAGAGGATCTCGTTGTAGACCATCTCGAGGCCGCTCGTGAGTGCCGTCTGCACGAACAGTTTCCCCATGATCTCCCAGCTGTCCAGGGTGATGATGTTGTCGTCTCGAAAGATCGTCGCGAGCTGGCGCATCTCTTGCTGGAAGATCTCGGCGACGATCGGAAGCTGGTTGGCACCTCCTTGCGCGGCAATGAGCGCCATGATCACCTTGATCGCGCGGGTATCCGACACGCCCTTCTCGGCGTCGGAAGCCATCTCGCCGCAGTTCGCAAGGACGATGACCGAGCGCGCATCCGGCGCGCCGACCCGGGTGAGCTCGCTCAAGGAGACAGGGTTGCCCTGGGAGATGATGACGCGGGTCGTTTTCGTGTCGGGCAGCGCTTTGACGATCTCGTCGTTCATCCGGTCTTTGTCGGCATCGGCCAGGATGACCACGCTCGCGTCTCGCTCGCTTTCGTTGGCGAGGACGAGCTCACTCAGGATGCCCACCACCCTTTCATTCCAGCCAAGGATGAGCGTATGGCCACGCTCGATGACCTTCCCGCGGCCCTTCCTGAACTCGGCCAAGGTGTCTTCGAGAGTCGTTGTGATGAAGGCGATGAGCATGGAGAAGATCACGACACCCAGGAACCCCGACACCACGGTCGCGATCTTGACCGCGGTCGGCGAGCCGGTGTCGCGGGCCATGTTCCCGGGGTCCGTCATCTCGAGGAACGTCACCCAGACGTGATCCGAGAACGCCTGAAACAAATCGAACTCGGGCGCGAAGACCAAGATGAGTGCGCGGAGCGCGACTGCGACAACGAGCGAGCCGATGAACAGGATCACGAGGAAGGCGAAGATGCTGATGCCGCCACGCGCGAGGAAGCGCTCGAAGCGATAGTTGAATCGCTCTCGGATCGTCGCCCGCTTGGCCGGTGTGCTGTCCAGCGCGCTCATGTCCCGTCCTTTTCCGGTTGGAGAATCGCCGGGACCGTATCAAGGCCGGAACCGATCAGGCAACGGCAACGCGGCCCGGAGGGGCCGACGAGCGGTGGTCCCGCCTGGCCACAGGGCGTGGTGATCGTCTAGAGTCGCGACCATGAGCCGAGCCAAGATCCTGGATGCGCACGTCCACCAATGGGACCCGCGCACGACCCCTCGAGAGGCGACCGTAGCGGTGAAGCTCTTCGGGTGGAGCCCGCGACTTCTCGACTTCGTGGTCCGGGTCGGGATGCCCAAGCCCCTCGTCGATTTCGTCGGCCGCGGAGAGTACGCGCTCAATCCATATTTGCCGAAGCAGCTCGCCGAGGACTGGGCGGCACATCGGGACCGGGTTCAGGGCATCGTCCACGTGCAGGCGGGGTGGAAGGGGAAGCGGCACGTCGACGTCGTCGGGGAAACACGCTGGCTCGACTCGATCGATCCAAGCGGTGCGACCATCCGTGCCATCGTGGGCGCCGCGCATCTCGAGGCCCCAGATCTCGGCGAGGTCCTCGACGCGCACGCGGCCGCGAGCTCGAGGTTTCGAGGGATTCGGGACATGGTCGCGTCGCATCCGTCCGACGCGATCTATGATTTCGCAAGGGAACCAGAGCTGCTGCGGAATCCGGCTTGGCGAGCCGGCTATGGGCTCCTCGGTGAGCGCGGTCTGTCGTTCGACGCTTGGATGTACCACCACCAACTCGACGAATTCACCGAGTTGGCCAAGGCGACGCCAAAGACGCGCGTGGTCCTTTGCCACCTGGCGACACCGATTGGCCTGGCGGGCGCGTACGGCGGCCAAGGGGCAAGCGTGGCGGCGCGCAATCGGATCGAAGAAGAATGGAAGCCGGCAATCGAGCGCTTCGCAGAACTACCCCACGCCCGCTTCAAGATCTCCGGCCTGCTGATGCCGATCCTTGGGTTCGGCATGGAGCACCGGGACGTGCCGATGACCCAGACCGAGTTTGAAGAAAGGGTCGGGCCCTTCGTCGAGTGGGCCATTGGGCAGGTGGGGATCGAACGCTGCATGTTCGGGTCGAACTTTCCGATGGACAAGGTGTCGATCGACTACGCCACGTTGGTGTCGGGGCTCGACGCATTGGTTGCGAACTACAACGACGAAGAGCGCCAGGTGTTCTTCTCGGGAAATGCCTGCGACTTCTACCAAGTCGAAATCTGAGCTGGCTGGCGCTTTGCGGCGCGCACCGACAACACGCGCGTTCGCTTTCTTGGCGTTCTCCGCTACGATGCCGTCGCACCGGAGGCCGATGACACCATCGGCTGATTTGAAGCGCTTACACTACTGCCCCCTTAGGAGACCTCGACATGCAGACTCTCGCCCGAACCGGAGCCTTCGGTAAAGCCGCGAAGGTCGCGATGGTGGCCTGTCTCTTCCCAACGATCGGTTGTTCCGATGACGCGACCGGAGGCTCCGAACTTCCCGGGGTGGAAGGCTGGGCGCCCGTTGGGGCGCGTACCGTCGGTACGTACAACTACGACGTCATTCCGGAGCCGACCGCGTTCCACACGATGCACACGGGACCGAACAACAGCGACAACGTCTGGGTCGCCGTGGCCCCCCGACACGAGCTCGATTGGGTCGCAGAGACGAGCTTCTATGTGCCCGAAGGGCCCACGTACGACAACGTCGGGAACCTCTACTTCAGCCCGCTCTTTCCCCAAGAAGACGTCTCGCTGGTGTCACTCGACGCGCAGACCGGAGAGCGAAACTGGGCCATCGAAGGCGACGGCCTGAACGCGGGCAGCGGCGCGATCCTGGTGCTCAACGACCCGGACAGCCCCGGCGAGCAGATCATCTATCACGCGACCTTCACCGAAGCGATGGCCATTCAGCCCGACGGAACGATCCTGTGGCGCGTCCCGACGGGGCTGAGCTTGCCACCGATTGTCGAGGGGGAGCGTACGCCGACGCATTCGTTCGGGTTCAACTACCACCCGCAGACGGACTCGCTGGTCGCCCTCACTATCGGTGCGGACATCTTCGCGTTCGATCGGCAAACCGGGGAGCTCGTCGCCTCGCCAACCAAAGTGCCCGGCTCACCGGCCGCCATGTCGGAGCTCGGCCTGCCGGAATTTGTCGTCGATGTGAGTGACGCCCTGACCGACGAGGTGTTCGGCGAGACCCCGGGCGGCTTGAGCTTCTTTTCCATCATCGTCGACGTGATCTTTGGAGGCGGCTCAGTCGTCGCAAACTACTTCGCCATCGATCCCAACACCGGGCGGATCTTCGTGGCCGCGACCGCCGACGACGCCGCGGATGGCGTCGAGGACGGGGTATCCGAGTTGGGCGCGATCTACGCGCTCGAGCTCGAGGCCGAAGGAGGAGCCGGGCTTGCTTTCCGGGTGGTGAGCGCTGCGACCTTCGAGGGCGGGACCGGTTCGACCCCCACCGTGAGCGAAGACGGTCAACGTGTATTCGTCTCGGACAACGTCGGCAATGTGATCGCGCTCGACCGCGATCTCAACGAGCTTTGGCGCCTCGACGTGGGCGAGCCGCTTGCTGCTTCGATCGCGGTCTCCCCAGACAACGCCGAACTGTACGCAGTCACCCGTGCCGACGTGTTCAAACTGACCGACAACGGAGATAGCGCCACCATCGACTGGATGGCCACCTTTGGGGCGTTCGAAGGCGATCCCAACATCGAAGTGGAGTTCCAGGCGCTGACGCCGACGATCACGGCCAACGGAATCGCGGTGAGTGTCGGGGGCGGCCGGATCCTCATGGACCGGGAGCTCATGCTGGAGGTCGGGGTGGGCCTTCTCGACCGCGAAACGGGTGTCCTCAAGTCGTTCACCCTGGGGCGCGAAGAGTCGATCGCCGTGACCAGCGTCGCGTCCGATGGCGGGATCTACACCGCGAGTTCGCCGGTGCGGCGCGTGTCCGGGAAGGCGCTCTTTCCGGACGACACGGCTGACGTCATTGGCGGGATCTCTCGGTACAAGCCCATTCGCAACGACCTGCTGGCGCACGACGCGCTCTGCGCGGCCGGTGCGCGGGCGCTCAATGCGTCGACGTTGGTCGATGGGGCGCGGCCCTCAGCAGAGGAGGACCTCCGTCAGATTGGGGCGCTGATCGACCAAAGCGAGGAGGCCCTGGCGCGCGCAGCCGAGGCCGGTGACCTCACCGAGGAGCAAGCCATGGTGGCCGACGAGCTGGCAGAGGTGGCGGGCAACCTCTCTCTCGAGGCCATCGAGGCCGCCGGTCGGTCGCTTTTGGACCTTTGCGGTCAGCTAGACGCGCCCGAACCGCTCTGAAGCTCGGTCGCTAAACATTTGTATTTGCTCGCCTTAATCGAAAAACGCGAGCACCCTCTCCTTTCCACGCGAGTTCAAACGCTTCCTCACATGGGGCGCTCGTACGTTGGGTTCATCGAAAGGAGTAGGCCAATGCCTGAAATCGCGAGTGACAACGTTGGGTACGTCGAATGCTGGAACGAGATCCTGACCCCGAAGTGGGTGCGCTTCCGGCACCTCTTGTCTGGCAATGGTGGGATGCATAGCGAGATCGCCGATCTCGACTTCGACATTCAGCCTGGGGACAAGGTCCTCGACGTCGCCTGCGGGTTCGGAGAAACGTCTCTCGCCCTCGGCCGGAAGGTGGGGTCTGAGGGCGAAGTCCTCGGGATCGACTGCACGGAGTCGTTCATCGCGACCGCGGAGCGGGAGCGGGTCGTCGCGGGCGCCGACAACGTTCGGTTTGAGCTTGGCGACGCGATGATCGCGGAGCTACCCGAGAACTACTACGACGTCGCGTACGTCCGTTTCGGGATGATGTACTTCCAGAGCCCGGTGCGAGCGATGCGAAACCTCCGGCGCGCACTCAAGCCGGGGGGCAAGCTCTGCATGATCGTTTGGCGTTCGCTGGCGGACAACCCTGCGTGGCGCGTCGCGAAGGAAGTCGCACTCGAGCACCTGCCCCCTCCCGGCGATGACGCCGTGACTTGTGGGCCAGGGCCGTTCTCGATGGCGAGCGAAGAGACCGACCGGGCCATGCTCGAGGCCGCGGGCTTCAGCAACGTGCCGGTCTTCAAGCAGATCGATGTCGACGTTCGCCTGGGCCGCACGGTCGACGAAGCGGTCGACTTCCAGTTGATGGTCGGCCCCGGTGGCGAGATCATCCGTGAGGCGGGCGACGAGGGGGCGCGGCGTCTCCCAGAGATCCAACAAGCGCTACGCGACGTGTTCTCGCAGCACCTGCGCGACGACGGTGTGTTCCTGCCGTCGAGCACGTGGGCCATCATGGCCAACAAGCCGGCCAGCTAGCGAGTGCCTAGAGGCCGAGCGCTTCGCGCCATCGTTCTTCTTGGAAGCCGACGAGTGAGAAGCCATCGCCGAACACGACGGGGCGTTTGATCAACTTGCCGTCGGCGGCCAGCGCTCGGATCGCGTCGCGCTCGCTCATCGAATCGAGCTTGTCCTTGAAGCCGCCCTCTCGGTAGCTCTTGCCCGACGTGTTGAAGAGCTTCCGCAACGCGAGGCCTGAGAGCTTGTGGGCTTTTCGGAGGAGCGTCTCCGAAGGAGGGGTCTCGACGATGTCTTTCGCGCGAAACTCGATGTTGTGTTCCCGAAGGAACGCGAGCGCCTTCTTACAGGTGCCGCAGTTGGGGTAGTGGTAGACGACGAGGCTCACGCCGGTTGATATCCCCCCCTGGCAGCCGCGCAAGGGACCTCGGGCGGGTGGGGTTTGGGTTTTCGCGGTGTGGGTTGTAAGACGCCGGAGTTGTTGGGGTTTTGCGGGGGTGGAGTGACCCCGGGCTAGAGGCGTTTCTGGCGGGTTTGTTCGGCTTGTTGGGCGGGGGTTTGGGTTCCGCTTTCGCCGTAGGCGAGGTAGTCGGTCCACTTTTGGACCGCGAGCTTGTTGAAGCGATTGACCGCCGGGTTTGGCTCGGGGATCGGTTTGTCGGCGTAGCGCTGGTAGGCGACCTGCTCTTCTTCGACGGTGAAGCCGTCTTGCCGAAAGACTTCTTTCACGTAGGGGCGCAAGAACGGCATCACCACCTGGGCCATCGCTCGCGGGAAGAGCTTGCCGCCCGAGAACGGGATCTTCGCCGGCTTCCACTGCTGGAGCGAGAACACCTTGGTGTGGGTGTCGTCGATCGGCAGCATGAAGTTGTTGGACCGAACGCGCTTGTTGCTGAAGGCGCTTTGGTAGGGGTAGTCGTACACCATGTACGTGTCACTCTGCGCGCCCCCGTCGGTCCCGAAGAGACGACGAGTCACCGGGAACTGATAGTCACGCCGGAGCGTGTGCTTCCACATCAGGGTGATCTTGTCGCCCTCGAGCGTGTGCTCGGCAAGGTACGTCTCGGCGTACGGGATCCAGTTCCCGTGAACCCACAGGTGGGTGAGGTTGCACAGGTTGTCGATCACCATCGAGTGGTGGGCGGCCCACGTGTACGCGAAAGTCAGGGACGCCCAGGCGTCTGGGCCCTCGTAGTTGGGAATCTCTGGCAGAGGCGTGATCTTCGAGAGCTCGGCGTCGCCCGGGAAGAACCAAAGGATGCCGTACCGCTCGCGCGTCGGGTAGCTGCGAATCCGCGCCGACGGGAGCTTCTTGCCAAAGTCCTCGTGCTTGGTCCCCACCAAAGTGCCCGTTCGATCGAACGTCCACCCGTGATAGAGGCATACGAGGTTGCAGTTCTCGACGCTGCCGTGGCTGAGCTTGATGTGACGATGGGGGCAGCGGTTCTCGACGACCTGTGCCACGCCGTCTTGACCGCGATAGACCGCGAGGTCCTCGCCGGAGAAGCGGGTTTCGATCACCTTCCCGCGCTTCACCTCGTGGCTGAAGGCGGCGGGGTACCAGTGGTTGGGGTTCATCCCAACTTCTCGGGCCCGGTGTGCGAGCCCGGGTCGTCGGGTCTTCTCGTTCGTGCGCAAACGAACCAGCGTGTTGCCCTGCTGCATGACCCGACCTCTAACGGCTCTTTGGCACCTGCGCAAAGTATCGTCGCCAGAGCTAAGCGTCCTGAATCCTAGGCAAAAGAAGAGATCGCCCGCCCACGCTCCCCGGGAGACCACTCGGTCGAAGCTTGCGACCGCTCACTGTCGCTGACCGACCGTTCGGCACCTGTGCCGCGACCTGGCGCCACAGCCATCGCTGCCCTATGCCTGCGCCATGTCCAATCAGCAACGCGATCGCGATCGGTCACGAGAGTTCGACATTGTCCTTTGGGGGGCGAGCGGTTTCACCGGCAAGCTCATCGCCGAGTACCTCGTCCGTCACTATCTCCACAAGGACGACAACGCGCACGGGGTGCGCTTGGCTCTTGCGGGACGGAACGAGGACAAGGTCCGGGCCGTGGCAACCGAGGTGGGCGCGCCCGAGCTCCCGATCCTCACTGGCGATAGCCACGACCCGGAGTCGCTCGACCGCATCGCCTCGCGCGCGGAGGTCGTGCTCAGCACGGTGGGGCCCTACGCCAAGTATGGTCACGCCCTGGTCGCGGCGTGTGTCCGCAACGACACCGACTACTGTGACCTGACGGGCGAAACCACCTTCGTGCGCGACATGATCGATGCACATCACGCAACCGCGAAGGCCCAAGGAACACGCATCGTCCACTGCTGCGGATACGATTCAATCCCTTCTGACCTCGGCACGCTGATGGTGCAGGAAGCCGCCAAAGAGCGCTACGGGCAGTACGCCCCCGAAGTCAAAATGGCGGCCGGGGAGATGAGCGGCGGACCAAGCGGCGGCACGCTGGCGACGATGATGAACATGGTCGACGAGATCAAGGCCAACCCCAAGCTTCGACGGGTCCTCGGCAACCCCTACGCGTTGAACCCCAAGGGGTTTCGTGGGCCGGACGGGCGTGATCAATCCGGCGTCCGTTTCGACAAAGACTTCAAGCAGTGGACGGGCCCCTTCGTGATGGCCGCGATCAACACTCGAATCGTCCGCCGAACGCACGCGCTACTCGGGCAACCTTGGGGCGCCGAGTTCCGGTACTCCGAAGTGATGACGACGGGTCGCGGCCCGAAGGGCTTCCAGAGAGCCGCCGCGATGAGCGGCGGGGTCGCTGGCTTCTTCGCGCTGGTCGCGATTCCGTTGACGCGCCCGATGATCGAGAAGAGGCTCCCGGCGCCCGGCGAGGGCCCAGACCGCGAAGCGAGAGAGAAAGGGTTCTTCAAGACCCGCTTGATCGCACTTGCAAACGGCGGTGAAGTCCGCGGGATCGTCGAGGGCTACCAAGACCCGGGATACGGGGCGACCGCGATCATGATCAGCGAGGCGGCACTGTGCCTCGCCCTCGACGGGGCGACCCTCGGAACCGAGGGCGGTATCCTCACGCCTGGGTCCGCGATGGGCACGCGACTCACCGAAAGGCTCCGAGCGGCCGGCATGCGGTTCGACATCGAAAACTAGAGCGGGACGACCACAACCCCTCTTCATGAAGACCTTCCTGTTCGACCTCGACGGCACGTTGCTCGATTCGATCGAGCTGATCCTCACGTCGTTTCATCACACCTCTCGGGCGCACCTCGGTCGGGAGTTCACCGACGACTACTGGCTCGCGGGGGTCGGCACCCCGCTTCGGGAGCAGCTCGCCGCCATCGCGACCGACGACACCGAGCGAGACGCGATGCTCGAGACCTACATCGCGTTCAACCTCGCGCAGCACGACGAACTGGCCAAACCGTTTCCGGGTGTCACCGACGCGATCGTCGCCCTCCACGCCCGGCGCGTTCCCATGGCGCTCGTCACGAGCAAGCTTCGGCGAGGCGCGACGCGGGGGCTCAAGCTGCTAGGGCTCGAGTCGGAGCTCTCGACCATGGTCTGTGCAGACGATGTCACGCACGGCAAGCCGCACCCCGAACCGGTGCTGAAGGCGCTCGAGGCCCTCGACGAGGATCCTTCGAGCGCGATCTTCATCGGGGATTCGGTGCACGATATTCATGCCGGCCAGGCCGCCGGCGTCGCCACGGCCGCCGTGGGTTGGGGGCCTTTTCCACGGGAGATCGTCGACTCGGCGGCCCCGAATCGGTGGTTCGAGAGCCCGGAGGAGTGGCTCGATTTGTGAGGTCCGTGGTTGCCTGGCGCACCGGGTTGGATTTATGACTCGGTTCCGATGAAGAAGTTGATGAAGAACCTTGGGGTTGTGCTTGCCGTCGTCGTCGCCCTCCTGTTTGCGGGCACGCTCTTCTACTACATGCCGCGCGCGGACAAGGTCACGATCACAGGGACCGACGTCAAGCGGCAGGACAAGAAGGGCGCGCAGGCCGGCCAGACGCGGGACGTCCGCTTCATCTACGCCAACAATGTGAGCGACGGGAAGGCTCGGGCGTTTCGAAACGAAGACAACGGCTGGTACTTCAAGTGGGACTCGGGCGACATCGCGGCAGAGGCCACCGGGATGGTGCAGACCGAGACGGCGGACCTCGCGCAGAACAAGAAGCAGGTCGTGTTGGTGAAGTACTACGGCATGCGCATCCCGCTGCTCAGCCTCTACCCCAATGTGCTCTCCCTCAAGGCCGTCGCTCCCGACTACGTCTACATCCCGGTCTTCAACATCGTCTTCTTGATCGTGCTGCTCGCGGTTTTTCTCTGGGGCGGTATCAAGGTTCGGAAGTTCTTTCGTGCCGCGGGCGATAAGGCGCGCGAGATTACGGGTCGGGGCGCACCCTCGTGATCACCGTCAAGCTGGTGGCGCTCTGGGGGCTCGCGCTCGCGATGATCGCGATCGGCCTCTTGCACTTCATCAGGCCGAAGCCGTTCATTCGAATCGTTCCGAAGTATCTGCCGGCGCCACGCACGCTGGTCTACATCAGTGGGTTCTTCGAGATCGCCGGCGGTGTCGGGCTCTTGATTCCGAGCCTTCGTGTTGCGGCGGCGTGGGGGCTAATCGCACTCTACCTCGCGGTCTATCCGGCGAACATCTACATGTTGACCCACAACGTTTCGCTGAGCCCAAAGAAGCCGATCCCGAGATGGATGCTCTGGGCGCGCCTGCCCCTTCAGTTCGTGTTCATCGGGCTCGCGTATTGGTTCACCCTAACCTAGCGGCTCGGGTGCGAAACGGTCTATCCGAGCGAGCGCGGTTTGCGCCGCGTGGTAGCCACACATGCCGTGCACCCCGCCCCCGGGCGGCGTCGAGGCCGAACAGATGAAGACTCGAGGGTTGGGCGTCGTGTAGGGGTTCCACCGCGCGACCGGTCGGGTGAAGAGCTGGGTGAGATCGGCCACTCCCCCGGTGATCGCCCCGCCCACGAAGTTCCGGTTGTACCGCTGAAAGTCGTCCGTTCTCATGACGTGTCGCGCGCGGATCAAGCTCTTGAACCCAGGCGCGAAGCGCTCGACTTGGTTCTCGACCGCATCGGTCATATCGACCGTCGAACCCCCGGGGACATGACAGTACGCGTAACCGGTGTGTTTGCCCTCGGGAGCGCGCGTCGGATCGAACTGACTTTGCTGGCACAGGAGCACATACGGTCGCTCGGGATGCTCCCCCCGGTACATGGCGGCCTCAGACGCCGCAATCTCGTCGAGCGTGCCACCGAGGTGCACCGTGGACGCCTTGAGGCAATCGGGGTCGCGCCAGGGAATCGGGCCATCGAGAGCCCAATCGAGCTTGAACGCTCCCGGGCCGTATCGATACCGCCCGAGGCGACGCACGTAGCGGGGTGGGAGAACCGGGCCGGCGATGCTCGCCAACTGGTTCGGACTGGTGTCGAACAGGTACATGCGGGCGGGCGGTAGGTCGGCCAACTCCGTAAC